>JBDRFQ010000320.1:0-2045 GCA_043818685.1 Candidatus Eiseniibacteriota bacterium | reverse complement strand
CGTGATCCTCTGCGATTCGCACGGAGTCCTCGATGGCCCCGTTTCGGGCGACCGAAGCCGCGATGCGGCCGACCGGATCGCCTGCTCCCTTCGATCCGTCGAGAAGCCGGCGAACATCGGCGGCGAGGGCGGCGTCCTTCTCCATCGCGAGAATGAGGGGGAGCGTCATCTTTCCCTCTGCGAGGTCGCTCGTCTCCCCCTTTCCCGTGTCCCGCGAGGCCCCCACGTAGTCGAGCACGTCGTCGGTGATCTGAAAGGCGATTCCGAAGTGGTGCCCGAAAGAGGCGAGCTCGTCCGCGGGCCCGTCCCCCAGCCCGGAGATCATCGCCGCGGCCCGGCCGCACCAGGAGAAGAGGGACGCCGTCTTGCAGCGGATGATCTCCTCGTAGACCTCGCGCCCGAGAAGGGGGTCCCCCGCGTGCGTAAGCTGAAGAAGCTCCCCCTGCACGAGATCCTCCACGGTCTTGGCGAGGCGGCTCGCGATTCGATAGTGGCCGCGGTCCATCATGATTGTGAAGGCGCGCGCGAAGATGAAGTCGCCGACGAGCACCGGCACCTCGTTCCCCCAGATCCGGTTCGCCGTCGGGCGGCCCCGCCGGACTTTCCCCTCGTCGATCACGTCGTCGTGAAGGAGCGTGGCCGAGTGGATGATCTCGCTGACCGCGGCCAGGACGATGTGCTCGTCCCCCTCGTACCCGGAGAGGCGCGCGGCGAGACAGTGGACGATCGGGCGGATGCGCTTCCCGCCCGCTTCGGTGAGGTGGCGAATCACGGCGGGAACGAGATCGAAGGAGGCGTCGACGCTCTCGGCGAGCATCTTCTCGACGCGCCCGTAGTCCTCGGTCACCACGCCGAGGCGGCCGCGCGAGAAGAGATCATCGAAGGTCCTGCCGGAGGTGAGGTCGCGCTCGGAGGGAAGGGGAGCGCTCATCGCCTCTCCTCCGCCCCGCCGCTCAGAACGTCCCAGAGCGGCGCCCCGCCCCCCTCGGGTCCGAGGAAACCGATGAAGAGCGAGCGTCCCCTCTCGGTGATGTCGAGAAGGTCCCGCGTGCGGCGGGAAAGGGCCGCTTCGTTGATCGCGGGGGCGCCCTCCTCGAGCGCCTGAAGGACCTCCTTGAGCCCGCCGATCGCTTCGTTGATCGCGGGGAGCTCCCGCTCGTTCAGCACGCGAAGCACCAGCTTTGGGACGTTCTGCTCCGCCTCGAAAAAGTCCTTCCTCTCGCCCGGCTTCCACGATTTCCGCACGACGCCCCAGCGGAGAAGTTCCTGGAGCGCCATGCTGGCCGATCCGCGGCTGATCGAGAGCTGCCCCGCGATCTCCGCCGCGCAGAGCGGCTCATCCTCGAGATAGAGCAGCGTCCAGATCCTCCCGAGGTTCTTTCGGAATCCCCAGAGCTCCATGAGACGCCCGATGATGTGGCAGACCTCGAGTCGGGCCTGGTCCGCCGAGCACTGCTTCTCTCTCTCCGGCCGCACGAAGAAGCGCCCCCTTTTCAAAAGTTTCAGAAGTTTCTGAAATCTTATTCAGGTCCTGCCTCGGTGTCAAGAGGAACCGGGACCGGGAGGGGAGAGAGGGAGTGACCTCCGCCCCCGATCCGGCTACCATGCGAGGAACGGAGGGGACCGCGCGACATGCACACCTGCCGGTACGAAGACACGCGAAACCGCTTCCGCTGCCCCGAGAGCGTCTCCGGCGTGTCCCCCTGGTGCTTCTGGCACAACCCGGAGCAGCCGAAGAGCCGGGACGCGGTGGAGAAGGCCGTCACCGAGAAGCGGAACCTCACCGGCGCCTGGCTCGAGGGGGTCGATCTCTCCGGCGCCGACCTGACCAACGTGTGCCTCTACGGGGCGATCCTCCGTTTCTCCACGCTCGGGGGAGCGCGCCTCGGCCGCGCGGACCTCCGCTACGCGGGCCTCACCCGCGCGGCGCTTCCCGAGGCGGATCTCGCCGACGCGCTTCTCGAGGGGGCCGCGCTCCCCGGGGCGAACCTAAGAAAGGCGGTCCTCCGATACGCGACCGCGGCGGGGGCGAACCTTCGCGGGGC
>JBDRFQ010000319.1:0-5533 GCA_043818685.1 Candidatus Eiseniibacteriota bacterium | reverse complement strand
CTCCCGTCTCGAGTGTGACCGCGTCGGCGAGCAGTTCCGCACGTTCCACGAGCCGGTCGATTGCCTTCTCCTTCCTGATGATCTCCTCCATGATCTCCATCATCCTGTTCAGGATCTCTTGGGCTTCGGTCTGCGGGTCTTTCGCGGGCAGGCACATGGCGCGGCGTCTCCTGCGGTCCGACGGGGGGACGTTCGGACCCGCGAGGGAAGGTCGAAGCGGCGGCCCTTCGAATCGACTCCCTTTCAGAGGCGCGGGCCCGGGCGATCACCGGTTCCAACAGGGCTTTCGGAAGAGCGAGAGCGAAGTCTCCGGGCCTCGTAGGATCGGTTCACCCATCCAAACAACAGGAAAGCACAGGAAGCGGCAGGTGTGCGGTCGGGGCGGAACGGTCATCCGCCGCGAAACATCCTTTCGCGGCGAACGCAGCTGGGGGCGCAAAGGTGTTTTTTTCCCGGAGGATGCGCGGCCGCTCGGTCCGGGGAGCTGCCCGCCCGGCGGGACCCGGCCGCTCGATCCCCCGGGGGGGGCGCACGGGGAAGCACCCGCCCGGAGCCGGCGTTCTCTTCGCCGGCTCCAAGCGGGGACTGAAACCTAGCTCGCCCTGCGGAACGCCGCGTCCTCGAGCGGCACGTTCAGGAGCACCCGGACGTCCAGGTTGTCCGCGAAAGAGAGGTCGTGCGGGCGCGGTGGGATCTTCCCCGTCTTCATCTCCGCCATGACGAACCGTGGGGAGTCGATCTGCAGATCCCTCCAGAGCCGGGTCTGGAGAAGATAGGCCCACACGAGCGTCTCGTTCCCGCCGATCCCGAACACCGCGAGCAGCCTGGGGCCGTTCGGCCACGAATCGCCGGTGAGAACGAGGAAGAGCGCCGTGCGACGGTCCCCCTGAACCACCTTCCAGCGGCCCTTTTCGTCCCGCCTGACGAAGCGGTAGTCCGCGCATTGTCTCTGTCGAAACTGGATCTGCCCGCGGTCCGCATATTTCGCCGGCAGCCGATCCGCCATGAAGCGGGCGATCTTGATCTGGTCCCTCGCACAGATGTCGAAGAACGACCGGAACGTGTTGAAAACCTTCTCCTCGAGCGTTGTGTAGCTCGGACACATGGCCTTGCGCGCCTCGCTGTACACATCGTCCATCGGAGGCCGAGTGGTCAGAACGAGGAGGTCGGACGGCTTCAGAAACGAATCGTCGACCGGAATGGGATGCTGGGGTTTGGGGATCGGCGTGTTGAAAATGAGCTTGCCGAACTCGTATCCCTGCTTGTGGAGCATGGGAGTGAGGTGGTTGAACGCATCCGCGTCTCGCAAGGCGTGGATGTCCACCTTTCGATCCTCTCGCTCCTCCCACCGGTATCCGAATCGATGATAGTGCTTTGTGTCCACGGTCCTCCCCCTCCTCGCGGTCGCCGGGCGAAGCGCCGCACCCGCTTCCGGACGACTGTCGCCCGGGTCCCCCCTTCTCCGTGTCCGGCGAAGACGGGGACAGTGGTGCTCCGTTCTGTGAATACCCTCCTTCTTGAATGTTTAATCGTTTGGTTTGGCGATCGGGCTGGAACTACCGACCCGACGATCCGCTCTTGCTCCCGTTGTGGACAACGTAGCCGCATGCAGCGGCGGTGTCAATCCACCCCCGTGCTTTTCTTCGATGGGGGTGAACCGCGCGGCGTCGGCGCGCGATCCGGCGGCGCGTCCCTCGAAGCGGCCGATTTCCTGCCGCCCGAGCGTCTCCGCGCCGGAGCCGGAAGGGACGAACTCGCGGCGGCCGGCGCGGGCGGATCGAGGACCCGCGCCTGCGCGATGTCGGCGATCAATCGGACTCGGCCGAAGGCGCATGAGACCCCCCGCGAACGTCAACCGTTGACTCGGGTTCTTCATTCGCGCGACACTGGCCCACCGGGGGAAGGGAACGCCGTCCGTCGGCGTGCGGCGGAGGCGCGCTGACCCGGGGCCCTGCGCCTTTTCGCCCGCGCGGCGGAGCGGCGGAGAGGAGCGGTCTCCCCGCGGCCGCCCCGGGCTTCTACCTGAGCCCCCGGATTTGTGCTACGATTCGGCCCGGAGGATGCAAGCGGCATGAGCACGGATGCGGAACCGCGGAAGATCGGCCATCTCGAGGTCCGGAACCTCTCGATGAACCTCGGGGGGAAGCCGATCCTGCAAGACGTGACGATCGATTTCTGGCCGGGTCACGTGCACGCCCTCATCGGCCCGAACGGGGCGGGAAAGTCGACGCTGGCCAACACGATCATGGGCCTCGACGGCTATCGGGAGTTCGAGGGGGACGTGCTCCTCGACGGGGAGTCGCTCCGCGACGTTCCGATCGACGAGAGGGCCCGGAGGGGGATCACGCTCGGCTGGCAGGAACCGGCGCGCTTCGAGGGGCTCCGTGTGCGCGAGTACATTCTCGCCGGGACGAGAAACGGCTCGGACGACAAGGTGCGGGACGCCCTCCTTCGAGTGGGACTCGATCCGGAGCGGTACGCGACGCGCGCGGTGGACAAGACGCTGAGCGGCGGAGAGCGGAAACGGATCGAGCTCGCATCGATCCTCGCGATGCGGCCCCGAATCGTCCTCATGGACGAGCCGGATTCCGGAATCGACGTGGATGCTCTGAACCGGATCTTCGAGGCGATTCGAGAGCTCAAGTCCAGGGGCACGACGGTGATTCTCATCACGCACAGCCTCACGGTTCTCAAGCAGGCGGAGCACGCCTTCCTCTTCTGCCACGGCAAGCTGATCGACAAGGGACCGGTGGACCGGATCGGGCGGTACTTCGAGAACCAGTGCATTCCATGCGATCATCAAGACGGGAGGGAATCCCTCCACCCGTTTCCGGTGCGCGACCCTTGAGCGAGAACTCCACGATTCGCGCGCTGTTCGACTCGATCGGCCTGCATGAGCCGGGGCCGGACACCGCGCGCGTGGTCGTTCACGGGAACCGGGTGATTGGGAGCCGTCTCGTGCCCGGTCTCGAGGTGGACGCGCGCGAGACGGCGGACGGAATCGAGGCGGACATCTCCGTCCGCGGAGGGGCGCGCCTGGAGAACCCGGTTCACATGTGCTTCGGGATGCTCCCCGAGACCGGCGAACAGCGCATCGTGCTCCGTGTCCGCGTGGGGAGGGGAGCGGCGGCATCGATTCTCGCGCACTGCACGTTTCCGAACGCCGTCAACATCACTCACGCGATGGATGCCGAGATCGAGATCGGCGACGGGGCCGAGTACTCGTACTTCGAGCGCCACGTTCACGGGAGAGAGGGGGGAGTGCTCGTCGTCCCGAAGGCGCGGGTCCGCGTGGGGGAGAACGCCAGGTTCAAGACGGAGTTCGAGCTGATCAGGGGCCGGGTGGGCAGGATCGATATCGACTACGAGACGCGGGTCGGCGCGAGGGGCGTCCTCGAGATGATCGCGCGGATCAGCGGGAAGGGAACCGATCGGATCCGGATCAACGAGACGGGAATCCTGGAAGGCGAGGGCGCTCGCGGGGTCCTCACGAGCTACATTGCCGTGCGGGGCCGGGCGAAGGCTGAGATCAACAACCGCCTCGTGGCAAACGCCCCCTACGCCCGTGGGCACGTGGACTGCAAGGAGATCGTGCAGGACCAAGCCACCGCCTCCGCGGTGCCGATCGTCGAGGTGAACCACCCGAAGGCTCGCGTGACCCATGAGGCCTCGATCGGGAGCGTCGATTCGAAGCAGCTCGAAACCCTCAGGGCGCGCGGCCTGACCGAGGACGACGCGGTCGAGCGGATCATCCAGGGCCTGCTGAGCTAGTGTCGTGTCCCAGAAGTCCCTTCCCCTCTGGCCGGCCCTCGCGGCCCCCGGCCACGTTGCTCCTCCTCGGCGTATTTCCTTGATACGCCGATACGCCGTCGTCGTCGCGCCTTGCCGGGAACCACGATTGCTCACCCTGATTGACAAGGTACTTCTGGGATACGACACTAGCCTGGTCGATCGGTTCGCTTCGGAGGTCCGAGCGGGGGCGCTTCTGGTCCGAGCAGGCCGGCGACGCGGTAGCCTGCGGTTTCGCCCGCGGCGAGGATGCGGTTTGCGGCGTCCGAGACCGCGCGGGCGGAGCGATCGTCGAGCCGCCCGCTCCGGCGGAGAGAAAGAAGCGCGGCCGGCACGAGCGCCCGGGTCAGTCCCTCCAGACGCTCCTCAATAAGATAGGAGACTCCCTCGTGCTCGTGGATCACGAGATACTCCGCGGCGGCCGGATCGGCGAAGAGGCTCCCGAGGACGGCGCTTCGCCCCAGGGGTGCGCGCGCGGACTCCGCGGCGAGGGTCTCTTCGCGGGCGGACACGATCTGGGCGAGGAGGATCTCGAGACGGGCCGCGTCCGGATCTCCCGCGGGCCCGGCGAACCGCTCCTCCGCCTTCCGGTCCAGGAACCACTCGTCGATCAACGTGCCGGCGCGCCGCCTCCCGCCATCCGCTTCTTCGCGGGCGTCCGTCCCGGCCAGGCTCTCGGCGGCCCGAAAGACGGCTGAGAGGAGGAGGGACCGGAGGAGGGCCGGGTCTTCCCGCCAGTCCCCGCCCGCAACGAGGCGAGCGCGAGTCTCGCGCCCGAGCCCGGCCTCGGAGAGGGCGAGTTCGGGACGAAGAAGGAGAGCGAGGTCCGCGGCCGCCTCCCTCGCCGCGGTGGACCGGCCCGCCGGCTCTCCGCTCCTCTCGCCCGCGGAGCCGGCGAACGCGGCCGCCGCCTCGAGGAAGCGCCGGAGCTCGCGATCGAGCGCGGCCGACCGCACCGCCTCCTTCGGGTCCGCCACGAGCGCGAGCAGCGCCTCGAGGACGAGGCGGTACGGCTCCAGCACCGGCGCAAGCTCCATCTCCCGCCTCGCCCGCTCCACGCTCGCCGCGGGGCGCCCTCCGAGCCGCCGGGCCAGTTCCCCCCACCGGCCGTCCGCGTCGCGAATCTCCCGCCAATCGATGAACGCGTGCCATTCATACCCGGAGAGCTCGGCGAAGAGCCCCACCTCGGCGAGCTCGCGCCCCGATCGAAGGTACTCGAGCCCGGTTTTGTGGTCGCGGAAGGCGTAGTAGGCGCCTTCCGCGGCGTCGAGGGCGAGCGCCTCGGAGAGAGACCGGCGCACGAGGCGGGGGGAGTCCGCGCTCCCGACGTTGATGGCAGTTGATGTGTGAATGGTCCCCGCGGTCCGTTCGTAGACGTTGTTGTAGAGGATGAGGGCCCGTTCCCCCTCCACCTGGTTCGTGTAGGCGAAGACGTTCTCGTCGACAACGCCGTCCGTTCGAACGAAGTCGAAGAGGGCGAAGTTCTCCGCGCCGCTGAAGAGCCGCCGCCGCCGCATCAGCGGGAAGATCTCAGCCTCGTGGCGCCGTACGAGGTGCTCGTCCACCGGCTCGTCCAAGTACGCCCGCCGGTACTCCATTCCGTACTTCTCTGTGAATCCCTCGATTTGGCCGTGTCCGAACATCGGAAGGCCGGGCATCGTGACCATGAGGAGACATACGCCGACGTACTTGTCCCCCTTGCCGAACTGCTCGACGGCGGTGCGCTCGTCCGGGTTGTTCATGA
>JBDRFQ010000318.1:0-2967 GCA_043818685.1 Candidatus Eiseniibacteriota bacterium | reverse complement strand
ACGAGAACGAACTCGGCGCGCGTCTCGAAGCCGAGATGCTCCACCGAGATCGGGATCGAGTACGCGCCCGATCCGAACTTCCGGCAGTCGATGCGGAGCGTCTCTCCGGTCTCCGCGTCCCGGTCGACGACGACGAGCTCGCCCGCGACGTCGCCCCCCTTCTCCTCGGGGATGAAGCCGAGCTGCTCCCGGTTCACGCGGAAGAGGGCCTCCACGTCCTCAATCACGGTGTCCGACTCCGGCTGCTCCCTGAAGCGCGCGTCCCCCCAGTTCTTCGAGACGTAGTACGCCTCCCTCTTCGTGGCGATGTCGTCCGTCTCGACGAGTTCCTTCGAGAGCGCCATCATGCGGAGGGTCTGCGCGAACGTCTTCACGGTGTTCACCGTGAGCGTGCGCTCCTTGGTGCGGCCGCGGATCTCGAAGAAGCCCTTCTGCGACCGATAGCTCACGTTCTGGAGCGAGCGGACCGGGAAGTGGAGGGAGGGCTTCTTCCCCCGGGCGATCTTCTCCTCGACGCTCTTCGCCTCCGAAACGATCCGGCCGACGACGGGAGCCTTCCTCGCCCCTCCGCTCTTCTTCTTCCCGTCCGCGCTCTTTCTCGTCTTCGGCAACTCGCTCTCCCGCCGGAAGAGGGCTACTGCTTCCGGCTCTTCTCGAGGATCGTCTCGAGCTCCTTCATTCTCTTGTCGCGCCGCTCGTCGGAGAGCCCGAGGATCTCCTGAAGGGCGACGCCGATGTGCGGGAGGTACTTCTCGATGTAGCTCTTCTTCTTTTCCGCCTCCGCGATCCGTCTCCCGCGGCGGATGAACATGCCGAGCTTCCGCCCGCACTCCTGCAGAGCGAGGCGGATCTCCTTCGTGATCTCCGGGTACGAGGCGATCGCCTCCTTCGATTCGGACGTGAAGGGGACCCAGACCGACGCGATGTGCACGGCGATCGCCATCGGCGCCGACGGCAGGGCGCCCCGGCTCTGGGGAACCATGTAGTTCTTCCACGCCACGTCGATGACGCTCTTCGTGATGGCGCAGGCGGACCTCTGGTACTGGAGCGGGACGCGGTTCGCCATGCGGTAGAGCTCCGCCGCCTGGTCCGCCTCGAACGACGGTCCCCCGTAGGCGAGCGCCGCCTCGATGAGGAACGGGTTCCCTCGGTAGACGGCGGCGGGGCGCGTGACCGCCGCCGCGAACGCCGGTTCGTGGTGCGCCTTGAGCGAGAGCGTGAGCTGCTCCTCGCCGATCGGAGAGAGGCAGTTCGTGGGCGGGTTCATGATCTTCGTCTTCTGGATCGCGCGGTAGAGAATCTCCGCGGCGTCCCGGTGCACGCGGGCGGGGCTGGTCCCCGGCTTCAGCGCCGCCTTCACGAGGATCTCGTCCGCCACCTTGCCGCTCACCCGGCTGAACTCGGTCGTCAGGAAGCCGCGCACGTTCCGCGACTTCGTCTCCTTGAGCATCTTCATCAGCGTTCCGAGCTCGACGCCGCGCGGGTGCGGCTTGATCTCGCGCGCCTCGGCGGGGAGAAGCTCCGTCGTCCGTTCGTAGCGGAACACCTCTCCCTTCGGCGGGTGGTAGACGATCTCCGCGTGCGGGTTGGCGAGGGCGACCTGGCGGAGGTAGCGATCGACCGAGTGGTGCCCCCCTTTGTAGCTCCCCTCGAGCTCGATCGCGACGCCTGTCCCGTGCTCGAGCGGCCAGTCGATCTCCTCTTCCGAGGCGATGACAGGGAGGTTCTTCTTCGTGTCGAGGAGCAGCGCGAAGCGGTGCGCCGGCTTGGCCGCGGCGAGCCGGGAGATCACGATCATCGGCTTGCCTGTCGTCATCTGCCCGTACATGCCGGCGGCCGAGATCCCGATCCCCTGCTGCCCGCGGGATTGGCGGAGCCGGTGAAACTTGCTGCCGTAGAGGAGCGATCCGAAGATGCGGGGCGCCTCCTTTCTCGCGATTCCCGGCCCGTTGTCCTCGACCGCGACACGAAAGCGGTCCTCGGCGAGCTGCTCGATCCGCACCTCGAGCCTCGGGAGGATCGCCGCCTCCTCGCAGGCGTCGAGCGAGTTGTCCACCGCCTCCTTGACCGTCGTGAGGAGCGCCTTGGATGGGTTGTCGAAGCCGAGCAGGTGGCGGTTCTTGGCGAAGAACTCGCTGACCGAGATCTCGCGCTGCTTGGAGAGCTTGGGAGCGCGCGTCCTCTTCGCCGGAGCCTTTTTCTCCTCGGGGACGGGGAGCACGATCGTCTCGGCCTTCCCTGCTTTCTTGCTCTTCTTCTCCGGCGGGGCGGCTTCTCTCCCCGCCGGCTCCTGGAAGAGGTCCGGCTGTACCCTCGCCGCCGAGCCTCCCGATGCGCGCACTCGCTTCATGAGCGTCTCCTTGTCCGGCGGACCATTATAGGCGCGGGGCGGCGCGGGGACAAGAGACGCATTGATTCCGGCGCCGAATTAGGCACCGAACTCACGTCAGGACGATGGATGCGAACGAGACGACCGAGCCCTCCTCCCCCATGACCGCCTGCTCGTATCGGACGAGGGCGCCCCGCCCCCCGCCGAGAACGGAGAGAAGGAGGTGAACGGGAGGGTATCCGCAGACGCGGGTTCGGTCGCCCGTTGCCGTTATCCGTGAAGAGAGCGCGTCCGCGTCGGCGGAGAGGATGGAGCCGATGAGGGCGCGGTCGGACGCCTCGAGGAGGTCCCTCTCCCGGTGCGAGGGGGCGGCGCGGTCCCCGTAGCGCGGCCCGACGTGCGAAAGGTCCGCGCTCGCGACGAGGAGGACCCTCCCCGGACGCCGTTCAACGAGCGTCCGGATCGCGTCGATCGTCCTCTGAATCCGCTCGCGCGCCTCGACCGCGGCCTCGTCCGATTCCTCGGGCGCGAGGTGGAGCGGAGTGTACGACGAGAGGAGCGGCGCGATCTTCGTCTCCTCCCCGAAGAGGTATCGCACGAAGAGGGCCTGGAACTCGATCGTGTGCTCCCGCCGGTGG
>JBDRFQ010000317.1:0-2578 GCA_043818685.1 Candidatus Eiseniibacteriota bacterium | reverse complement strand
CCGAGCTTCGTCTCGATCGCCGCTCTCGGGACATGGGTCTCGAGCCTTCGCGCCGGTCCGGCGCAGCCGAGCGCGCAGGCGATGAGGAGGAGCGCCGCGGTTCGAAACCCCGCGGCCGGCGCTCTTCCTGAATCCGCTCCCCTCATACGGCCGCCTCCCATCACCGCCAGGCTACCATCTCCTGCTTCGCGCCGCCACGACTCCGCGCCGGGCCCCCCCCGCATTCCCCGGTGACATTCCCGTGTCGGTCTCCTATTCTTCCCCCCGGAGGCTTCGATGCTGAACCGGATCTGGGCGGCGTTCTTCTTCGTCGGCTTCGCCGCGTGCCTCGCGCAGGCGCTTTTCCTCGGCAACTCGGGGATCTTCCAGGAGGTCGTCGCCTCGACCTTCGACATGGCGAAGACCGCCTTCGAGATCGCGCTCGGGCTCACCGGCATCCTCTGCCTCTGGCTCGGGATCCTCCGGCTGGGCGAAGCGGGCGGGGCGGTCGACGCGCTCACCCGCCTCTTCCGCCCCCTCTTCCGGCGCCTCTTCCCGTCGATCCCCGCGGGGCACCCGGCGGAGGGGTCGATCCTGATGAACATGGCGGCGAACGTGCTCGGCCTCGACAACGCCGCGACGCCGATCGGGCTCAAGGCGATGGGGGAACTCCACGAGCTGAACCCGGCGAAGGACACGGCGAGCGACGACCAGATCCTCTTTCTCGTCATCAACTCCTCCTCGGTCACACTCCTCCCCGTGACGATCTTCACCTACCGGGCGCAGATGGGCGCCGCGGATCCGACCGATGTGTTCGTGCCGATCCTGATCGCGACCTTCTGCAGCACGATGGTCGGCCTTCTCGTCACCGCCGCGGTTCAGAAGCGGAACCTCCTCGACCCGGTCCTCATCGGCTATCTCGGCGGCATGACCGCGCTCGTGGCGGGCCTCGTCCTCTACTTCGCCCGGCTCGACGAGGAGACGATCGCCGCGCATTCCGCGCTTCTCGCGAACGGTCTCATCCTCACGCTCATCGTCGCGTTCCTGGGGGTGGCGGTCCGGAGGCGGGTCCCGGTCTACGAGGCGTTCGTCGAGGGGGCGAAGGAGGGGTTCCACGTCGCGGTGCGCATCATCCCCTATCTCGTGGCGATGCTCGTCGCGATCGGGATTCTCCGCTCGAGCGGCGCGCTCGATCTCTTTCTCGACGGTGTGCGGGCCGTGTCGGCCGCGCTCCACATCGACGCCAGGTGGGTGGACGGGCTTCCGACGGCGCTGGTGAAGCCCCTCTCGGGGAGCGGCGCGCGCGGCATGCTGATCGAGACGATGAAGGCGCACGGAGCGGACTCCTTCGCGGGGCGCCTCTCGAGCGTGCTCCAGGGGAGCACGGAGACGACCTTCTACGTGCTCGCCGTCTACTTCGGCGCCGTCGGGATCCGGCGGACACGCCACGCGGTGGCGTGCGGCCTCGCGGCCGATCTCGCGGGGATCGTCGCGGCGATACTGGCGAGCTACCTCTTCTTCGGGTAGGGCGCGCGATGCGTCCGCGAGGAAAGCGCCGTGAAACGACTGATCAACTCGGTCCGGCGGATCGAGGATTGCCGCTCCTTCTGGAAGGAGTACTGCGCGCTCAAGAGGGAGGCGCCGGAGACGAGGGAGATCCGGATCCGATTGCGCAACGGCCCGGTGGTCCTTCTCCCCGGCGGCTTGATGAGCGCGTTCAACGAGGTCTTCCTCCGCGATGTCTACGGCGTCGGGTCGATGGCCGCCCTGGGAGCCGAACCGGTGGTCGTCGACATCGGCGCGAACGCCGGGTTCTTCACTCTTTTCCTGCTCTCCCTCCGACCGCGCGCGAAGGTGTTGGCCTTCGAGCCGATCCCCGAAAACCGCGTCATCATGGAGCGGCAGAAGCGGCTGAATCCCGGGCTCGACTTCGTCATCGATCCGAGGGCGGTTTTCGGCGAAAGGAAGACCACCGAGATCGGTTACGACGGCCGAAAGCGGCACCCGGTCGGCGCCTCGCTCCTGCCTCGCGACGAGGCGGACATGGCCATCCCGGTGGAGACGATCACCCTCCCCGATCTCTTCTCCGAGTACTCCCTCGATCGATGCGATCTGTTGAAGATCGACGGTGAGGGGGCCGAGTTCGAGATTCTCTACCGGTGCCCGGGCGCGCTCTACGAATCGATCCGCGCGATGGTCGTCGAGGTGCACTCCTGGGCGGGCGGGCGAAAGGCGATCGACGATCTGGTCCGGTTTCTCGAGGGGAACGTGTATGTTGTGCGGAACCGGAAGTACGAGATCGTCACCTGCCGGAGACAGGGCTGAGAAGAGAACGGTGCGGAACAGGATCGAGGGCGCATGAACAACCGGATTGCGGAGAGCATCCTCTTCTTCTTCCTGCTTCTCTTCTTGCTGGCGGCCCCCTCGTCCGTCGCCTGGTCGGAGTCCGCCCTCGGCCTCCTCCTCGTCTTCTTTCTCCTCCGGCTGCGGATTCGCAGCGGCGGTCTTTCCTCTTTGCGGAAGATCCCGGATGCCCGCCTTCTTCTCTACCCGGCCCTCGCCTGGGCCGCCGCCTCCCTCGTGAGTGCCCTCTTCGCCC
>JBDRFQ010000316.1:0-17426 GCA_043818685.1 Candidatus Eiseniibacteriota bacterium | reverse complement strand
CAGCGGCTCGTCGCGATCCGGCCGTCCGCGAGGCGCGCGAGGACCCGGGTGAGGGGCGCCGTGTACGACTCGGCCACCTCGCTCCCGTGGAACGTGAGGACGAGCGGAAGCCGCAGCTGGAGCCTCGCCACCGGCCCGGTCAGCGTGTGGTGCGCGTGAACGAGATGGTACGGGCGCCGCCCGAGCCGCCGCCGGTAGGCGGGCACGGCGAGGAAGTAGTTCAGCCGGCTCGCCCGTCCGTTCACGTAGAAGACGTCGGCGCCGACGCCGAGCTTCCGGAGCGCGTCCACCTCATCTCGCACAAACGTGCCGTAGTTCTCCGCCCCCTCGTGCGGATAGAGGTTCGCGACGACGAGAACTCGGAGAGACCGCTCGGGGAGATCGGGATCCTCGAAGAAGAGATGACTCGCTCGCCTCATCCGCCACGCCCGGGGTTATCGGTAGCTGACATCTTCTCCAATGGGCTGCGGGGCCGAGGCACATCCCTCTCAGGGACGCCTCCGACCGCGCCTGCAACCTTACACGAGCGAGGCGGGCCGGGCCTCCCCCTCGGGGCCTTCTCGACGAGGCCGGGTACCCGCCCCCTCCATCACGGGGCCGACGGCCCCCGCCCGGGGGCGGGTGGCCGAGCGAGCAGAGCCGCGAGCGCGGAAGCGCTCGGAGGCGTGCCCCGAGGGGGAGTTCGGCCCGTCGAGCGAGAGGAACGCACCCCGCTCCCGCGAAGGAGGGACCTTTGCGTACGGTTCGCCGATCGAGCAGACGCCCGCTCTACGCCCCCCTCGGCTTCCGGATCAGGTAGCCGCCGACCGCGAGGTTCTCGAGCCCCGACCGCTCGAGCACGTCGATCGCGTCCGCCGCCGTGCAGACGATCGGAAAGCCGTGCAGGTTGAACGACGTGTTGAGAACGACCGCCCGCCCGGTCTTCTCGGCGAAGCGCGAGACGATCTTGTGGAAGGCCGGGTTCCGATCGCGATGAACGAACTGCGGGCGCGCGGTCCGGTCGTACGGCTGCACGCCGGCGGGAAACTCTCCGACCTTCTCCGTCGTGTCGAAGGTCATGATCATGTAGGGCGCGTCCATCTCTTTCGGGTTCACCACGTACTCGTCGCTCCGCTCGGCGAGCATCGCCGGCGCGAACGGCATCCAAAAGTCGCGGTTCTTGATCATGTCGTTGATGATGCGGACGACGTCCCGCCGCGTCGGGTCGGCGAGGATCGAGCGGTTCCCGAGGGCGCGGGCGCCGAACTCCATCGGGCCGGCGGCGCGGGCGACGACCTCCCCGGCGGCGAGCATGTCGCCCACGGCCGTCTCGATGTCCGCCGGCCTCTCGACCGCGTACCCCTTCTCGCGGAGGGCGGGAGCCATCGCCTCGATCTCGGGGTCTCCGGGCTCCGGCCCCCAGTAGATCTCCCCGAGCGGCGGGATCTCGAACGGTTCCCCGCGCCGGACCATCTCGCGCGCGTAGGCGAGGAAGGCGGCGCCGACCGCGTTCATCTCGTCGCCGCAGGAGGGGAAGACAAAGAGTCCGTCGACCTCCGGCAGCTCGTAGATCCGCTTGTTCGCCTTCACGTTCATGAAGACGCCGCCGCCGAGTGCGACCTTCCGGACGCCGGTCGCGCGGACCGCGTTCTCCGCCCAACGGGTGAGATGTTCTTCCGTAAACTGTTGAAGCCCGGCGCAAACCCAGTCGAACCGCATCCTCTCGACGAGGCGGCGCATGAATTGATAGCTGTAGTACGTGTGCGGAACGCCGGCGCGGCGCTTCCAGGTGAGCCCGGATCCGTTGTCGAAGACAAGGAGCTCCTTGAAGCGGTCGTAGGCGATCCGCGCCCCCTTCTCGGGAGCGTAGGGCGCCATCCCCATCAGCTTGTACTCATGCTCATTCGGGACCATCCCCATGACGAAGGTGATCTGCGCGTAGATGAGCCCGAGGCTGTGCGACCAGTCGACCGTCGCGATCGGCGGATCGAGACGGCCGCCCGAGCCGACCCGGACCGACGCGCAGAGATCGTCCCCCGCGCCGTCGTTCGTGAGGACGAGCACCTTCTCGCCCCGCCACGGCGACCCGTAGTACGCGGCCGCGGCGTGGCAGGTGTGATGATCGAGAAAGACCGCGCGTTCGGAGGGAAGGCCCGCCTTTCGGATGTCCTCGACGCGAGTCGAGCGCCGCCCCGCCCGGAAGAACGCGTTCGCCGGGGTCTTCTTGAGGACCTGCTTCACGCGCGACTTCACGGTCTCTGACTCGGCGAACTCCCTCAGGATCTCCTCTTGGGTCATGCCGTAGGGCATGTGGACCGAGTGCATCGCGACGACGTCGACCGCGCCCGGGTCGGTCCCCGTCGACTCGAGAATCCACCGGATCGACCGGTGCGGAAAGCAGTTCTCGTTCTTGACGCGGGTGAGGCGCTCCTCTTGGAGCGCGGCGCGCACGATCCCGTCCTCGAGGAGGCAGGCCGCCGCGTTGTGCCCGTCGTGAACTCCGATGATCTTCATTTCTTTCGAGTTACCCCGCGTTCCCGGTTCCCGTCCCGGAGCATAGCAGGAAGACGCCCCGGGGTCCAAGCAGCCGGGCGCCCCTTCATCGAAAAGATCGGCCGGACCTCGCTGCGGCTGAAGAGGTTACGGTCTCGCACGCCGGGCGCCCCCGCCCGCGGGGGGCCGAGGTCCCGGTGCCGGGGAGGACACCGGAACGCCGGCCTCCGGGCCGCCCTTGCGAGCCCCCCGGGGAGCATCGGAATTTCCTTCACTTAAAAAGGGATTCGTGCTACTGTCTCAACGGGTCCTGCCTTTCCGGGAAATCGGTACGTGTCCCCATGAATAGGAGCAGAGGCATGAGAAACGCGCGGCTCCTTCCTTTCCTTCTTCTGCTCGTCCTTCCGGCCGCCTCGCGCGGGCAGGCGGTCTGGGTGATCGACACGCTCGATGCGTCCGTCCGGGTGAGCTCTCTCGCTCTCGCGATCGACTCGACAGGGGCGCTGCACGCGAGCTATCGCCACAACGCGACCGGGGATCTCAATTATGGGATGCACGAATCCGGGACATGGTCGATCCAGTTCGTTTCTGACTCGGCGGACAACGGCAGTGCGAACTCCATCGCCGTGTCGTCCGCGGGTGCGCCCGCGATCAGCTACTCGTCGAATAAGCGCCTCTGCTTCGCGAGCCGCGGCGGCGGCGGCTGGACCGTCGAGCTTGCCGATCCGATACACGTCTCCTCCTGGGTCTTCTGGTCCTCTCTCGGGCTCGACGAGGACGAACGCGCACACATCGTCGCCTGGGACATGGGAATGTCCATCTACTACTCTCACAACAGGGACTCTGTCTGGTCGGTCGAGAGGCTGAACCCGGACGACGCGTACGGCGCCGGGGCGATCGTGATCGGGTCGGACGGAAAGCCCCGAGCGGCCTACCCGGAGTACTGCTGCTGGGCGTTGCAGACCAAGCTCTACTTCGCGGTGGAGATGGACGGCGCCTGGCAGCGCGAGACGGCGGACTCCTCCTACTGGTATCACGACCAGACCCATCTCGCCCTCGACTCGAGCGACTGGCCGCACATGGCGTACCGGCGCACAAAAACCTATACGGACACCGCCGTTCTCGGCGTCGAGTATCTTTCCCGAACCGATGAGGGAGCGTGGAGCGCCCGGGGCCTCGACGCCGTCCACAGCGACCCGATGTACGACAGCAACTACCTCACCGTGGAGGACCTCGCGCTCGACCGGTTCGGCCGGCCTCACATCGTGTACCGGAAGCACATCCACGAGTGGGGGTACGGCGAGGATCCCGCGGACACGCTCTTCCACGTCTACAAGCAGGGCGACACGTGGATCAAGGAGGTCGTCCTCGATTCCCCCTCTGGTCAGGCTTGCCTCGTCGTCGACGAGGACGGAGTGGTCATCGTGCTGTTCACGGGCGTTCCGCCGATCTCCGGTCTCTACCTCGCGCGGCGATACGACGCGACGGGCCTCAAGAGCGCGCCGAGGCCCGCGGCGGGGCTTCGGCTTTCCGTGGCGCCCAACCCGGCTCGGGGCGGCGGAACGATCTCGTTCACGATGGGCGACGCGAGCGCCCCGGCGAGTTCTCGCGCCAGGTTCTCGGTCTACGACATCCGCGGGCGGGTGATCCGCTCGCTCGAGGCGGAGGCGCCCTCCGGCGCCCTCGTCTGGGACGGCGCGGACGCCTCCGGCCGGCCGCTGGCGCCGGGCGTGTACTTCGTACGGTTAAACGCCGGCGACACGAGCGCGACGACGCGCGTAACGATCGTGAGGTGAAGAAACCAGGGACACGAAACCGGGGACAGGTACCGATTCCACGCAATCGGTACGTGTCCCCGATTTCACGCCATCGGTGGGAGCTCGTCGATCCCTGCGGCGAGATCGAAGCCTTCCTCCCGGAGGCGGGGGAGCGAGATCCGGAGGACCTCCGGAATTCCGCCGCAGCTGTCGTGCATGAGGACGATGTCCCCGCCCCGAACCGACCGGAGGAACCGGTCCGCGATCGCCGCCGCGTTTCGGCCGCGCATGTGCCCGTACTCCCCGGTTCCCGAGCCCCAGAGAACCGTCGGTAACCCGAGGCTCCAGGCGGCAGCGAGGTTCGCCGGCGTGACCGCCCCGTGAGGGGGGCGGAAGAGCCTCGGCCTCTTCCCCGTCGCCTCCTCGATCGCACGCTCGCACGCCCGGATCTCCCGGCGGTACTCGAAAAAGCCCCGCCTCATCGGGCGGGGGTGGGTGTGGGTGTGGTTCCCGATCCGATGCCCCCGGCGGAGGACCTCCCGGAGGATCTCCTCCCCCGGCCCGGCGGCCCTCTCCCCCACCACGAAGAAGACCGCCCGGGCCCCGTGCTCGTCCAGAAGGTCCAGTACCTCCGGCGTCAGGCGGGGATCCGGCCCGTCGTCGAACGTGAGAAGAACCGCCCGGGAGCCCTTCGCGCCGACTCGCCGCCGGAGGATCCGGTTCGGGACCGCTCCCTTCGCCCATCTTCTCACGGCGTCACGCATGACTCTCCGATCGATCCGCGCCGGCCTCAGGCCGACCGGCGCACGATCCGCTTGATGACCTGCTTGATCCTCAACGCGTCGAGAACCTTCACGATGAAAACATTGGCCCCCTCGACGGCGATGTGCCCGAGGACGAGGCACCGGTTCCGAAGCGAGGGGCGGAAAAAATAGACGTCCGCCGCAAGCCGGCTCTCGTTCGAGAAGAGGCGCTTGTGCTCCGCCTCCCCGACACAGAGGTCGTACACGCGCGCCCTCCCGGAGTCGAAGAGCGCGCGGATCAGGAGGTGCTGGAGAACCGTGCCGGGGGAGAGCTTCCGGAGCTCGGTGAGGTACCCGGTGTACCCGTAGAGAACGACCCCCTCGCCGACCACGTCTCCCACGGTGTAGGCGACCGGCTCCCCCCGGCGGTAGAGAACGAAGCCGAGCACCCTGCCCCTCCGCGCCCGCTCGATCAGCTCCTCCCGGTACGAGTCGGAGGCCGGGATCGCCTCGCCGAAGAGTCTCTCTTGATAGGTCCTTCCGGCGACCTTTCGGGCATCCTCCCAGAAGACCGCCATCTCCTCCGGACCGGCGAACATCTTGAACGACTCCCCTCCCCCCGCCTCCTCGAGGAACCGGCGGACCTTGCGCCGGAGGGTCTCCCGCGTCTTCCGGCTCATCGCGGCCTCGTACTCCGAGAACGATCCCTCGATCCGGACGAGCTGGTGGTCGTAGTGCCAGGTCGCGTAGCGGACCCACCCGCCCCGGCGGGAGAGCCGCGGGATCGGGCTCTCGACTGGGCAGGAGGGGACCAAGGCGCCGGACGCCCCTCGCTCGTCGAGAAGCCGGCGCGGCGGCTCCGGCGAGGAGAGGACCGGGATCTTCAGGAAGTGCGTTCGGCACCGAAGGAGATCCGTCCCCACGCGGAAGAGGATCCACTCGCCGATCCGGAACGCGAGGCACCCGCGGGCGGGCCCCCATTCGAGCGCCTCGAGCGGGTTTTCGCTGAGGCCGAGGTCGGAACGCGCGTCGTCGCCGGGTTCGGTCATCCTGTCGTCCGCGGGGGAAGGTCCATCGTGATCAGGCAGAGGTCCCCCCGGACCGCGACGAGGGACCAGCCGAACTTCTTGGTGAACCGGACGCTCGGCGTGTTCGTCGCGCGGACGTACGCGTCCACCCGGGTGGCGCCCTTCCGGCCGAGATCGACCAGATGCGCCATCAGGAGACCGGTCCCCACCCCCGATCTCTTCTTCTCTCCGAGTATCGTCATGTTCAGGTGGCGGACGATGTCGCGCCTCGAGGTTCCCCAAGGCCGGTCGGCGGTCCTCGGCCACTCCGGTTCGGCGGGCGCTCCCTCCGGCGCGCCAGCGGGGCTCTCCGCCGAGGACGGCTCCACGCCGCGCCCCCCTCCCCACGCCGCGCGCAACGCCGCGAGCGCGAGCCCGGCCCCGAGAAGGGGCCTCCTAAGAAAAAAACGCGTCCAGTACGGCCGCGAGTCGGTGAGGGCGATCGACCAACCGATGAGCTCGGAACCGTCCAGGGCCACATAAACGGAGGGATGCCCGCCCGCCACGGCGTCCTTGACGAAATCCTTCCAGAGCGAAGGATCCTTGAGACCCATCACGGAGATGTCCGCCTGGACGAGGCTCGGAACGAGCGCGGGGATGTCGCCGGTCTCGACCGGCCGGAAGAGAATCGACATGTCGGCCTGACCCCCGGCGCGTTCCCGCGCCGCCGCTCGGAAAGCCGGCGAGCGGGCGCGAAGCCCCATGAAAACCCGCCGGCATCGTATCGGAGGCGCGGGCGGCGGTCAATCGCGACACGGCCCGGCTCGGCGCGAACCTCACCGCGCGGAGGCCGCCGCAATCCCCGGGCCCTCCCTCGTTGACACGCCTCCCTCCCTCTTCCTACGATCGGGGCGTCCCGCGACCCGGGGGGAGCCGATGCCGCTTCACACCACGCTCATCGTCGCCGGCTCCTGGCTCCTCCTCCTCATCGGCCTCATCGTCTACTCGATCCGGGACAGGGGCGAATGAACGGCGACTCGAGCCTCCTCATCGGCCTCGTCGTCTATCTTCTCGTGATGCTCGCCGTCGGCGTCCGGGCGAGCCGCCGCGTGAAGCGCCTCGACGACTTCCTTCTCGGCGGGCGGCGCGTCGGCGCCCTCGCCGCCTCGATCTCCGAGCGCGCGTCGGGGGAGAGCGCGTGGTTTCTTCTCGGGCTTCCCGGCGCGGCGTACGCGGTCGGCTTCACCGAGTTCTGGTCGGTCATCGGCATCGCGGCGGGGATCTTCGCCTCGTGGACCCTGCTCGCCCTTCCGCTCCGCAAGGCGACCGCCGAGCACGGCGCCCTCACGATCCCCGACTACTTCGAGGCTCGCTTCAACGACCGCTCCCGCCTCCTCCGAACGGTCTCGATGATCATCATCGTGATCTTCTACACCGCCTACCTCGCCGCGCAGTTCGTCGGGGGGAGCAAGATCCTCGCCGCCACGTTCGGCATCGAACCGATGACCGGACTTCTCATTTCAGTTCTTGTCGTGACCTTTTATACGTGCATGGGCGGCTTTCTCGCGGTCGTCTGGACCGACGTCATTCAGGGGTTCCTCATGGCGGCAATCGCGATCCTCCTCCCGGCGATCGGCATCGCGAAGCTCGGAGGCCTCGGCGGGTTCGCCGGGGCGGTCGCCGCGCGCGGCCCCGACTTTCTTTCGATGACCGGCGGCAAGACCGGCGCGGCGTTCGTCTTCGGCGTGATGCTCGGCTCGCTCTCGTGGGGGCTCGGCTACCTCGGCCAGCCGCACCTCCTCGCCCGCTACATGGCCGCCCGCGGACCGCGCGAGATCCGGAACGGGACGAAGATCGCGGTCGGCTGGGTTCTCGCCGCGTACTGGGGCGCCCCCCTCATCGGCCTCGTCGGGATCGGCATCCTTGGGCCGGACCTCGCCGACCCGGAGACGGTTATGCCCCTCCTCACGAAGACGCTCCTCCCCGGCTGGATCGCGGGGATCTTCATCTCGGCGGCCATCGCGGCGATGATGTCGACCGCGGACTCGCAGCTCATCGTCGTGACGTCGGCGGTCGTGGAGGACTTCTACGTACGGATCCTCCGGCGGGGCGGGGAGCGGCCCGGCCATCTCGTGCTGGCGAGCCGCCTCGCGACGATCCTCATCGCCCTCGTCGCCTTCTTCCTCGCCGTCTCGAGCCGGGACTTCATCTACGACATGGTATCGTACGCGTGGGCGGGGCTCGGCGCCTCGTTCGGCCCGCCGCTCCTCCTCTCGCTCCGCTGGAAGGAGACCACGAGGTGGGGCGTTCTCGCCGGCATGCTCGCCGGAACCTTCTCGAACATCGTGTGGAAGAACATGCCCGCCTGGAACGAGGCGCTCGACCTCAAGATCGCGAGCTTTCTCTTCTCGCTCGCGTTCACCGTCGCGGTGAGCGTCGCGACGCGCGGTCCGGAGAGCCCGCGCGAAGGGAATCGCCAGCGTGCATAATCCAGGCCGAGGAACGCTCCATGCATGACACGCCGCCGACACCCGGAAACCGCCCGCTCTCCCCGGAGACACCGGATCGGGACCGGATCGGGTCCCTCCCTCTCCTCGCGCGTCTCCTCCTCGCCCTTCTTCTTCGCGTGGTCGCGCTCGACCGGTCGCTCTGGGTCGACGAGACGTGGACCCTCGGGCACTCCGAATCGTTCGCCCAGCTGGTCGAGCATCACTTCCATCCATCGGGCTCCGACGTCCACCCCCCTCTTTACTTCGTTCTGGTTTGGCTCGCGCGATTCCTTTCCGACAACGTGACGTTCCTCCGCGCGCTCTTTCTCCCCTTCGGACTCGTCTCGCTCCTCTTCATCGCACGAACCGGCCGTTTGCGAGGGGGGAGCGCGGCCGGGCTCGCCGCCCTCTTCCTCGCGTCGGTCTCGCCGGCGCACATTCGCTACTCGGTCGAGCTCCGGCCTTATTCGCTCCTCCTCTGCTTCTCGTCGATCGCGACCTTCGCGTTCTTCCGCGTCCGCTCGGGAGGCGGAACGCGGGACCGCGTTCTCTTCGTGGCGGCGACGGCGCTGAACCTCTACACCCACCTCTTCGCCGCGATCCTCTACGCGGCCCAGGCCCTCTTTCTTCTCCTTCCGGGGGCGGGAGAGCGGCGCTCTTTCCCGCGGGACCTTCTCACGGCCGCCCTTCCCCTGCTTCTCTTCCTTCCCTGGTCCGCGGCGGCCCTCGACCTCGCGACCCGAAGGGTCTATCGAGGAACGGAAGGGCAGGGAATCCCCGGCTTCGTCCTCTTCGTCCGCACGCTTCTCCAATATCTGATCGGGTTCTCGGGAGGGAAGGCGATCTCCTTCTCCGCGGCGACCGTCCTTCTTCTCGCCGGCCTCGCGCGGCTCCACAGGAGTCCCCGGTTCTCACTCGCGATCGATGGGGCCATGCTCCTGGCCCCGGCAGCGCTCTTCGCGGCGCTCCGGCCGGATCACCACCCGAACGTCCGCTACTTTCTCTTCATCTATCCGCTCTGGGCCGTTCTGGTCGGGGCGGGGGCGGTCGGGATCGGGGAGAGAATCGCGCGGAGGCCGGGCCGGCCCCGCTCCACCACGATCGCGATCCTCGCCCTCCTCCCCGTGCTCCTCCTCTTCCGCCACGGCGAGAGGCCGGAGATCTGGCTCCGTTCCGATCGATGGGAGGATGTCCGCCGCGCGATCGAGGAGCGGCTCGCCGAGGGGGACGCGGTCGTGTCGGAGCCGGAGCGTTTCACCGTGAAGAGGCTGCTCGTCCCGATCGCGGGCCCTCTTCTCGCGGCGAAGCTCGAGGAGAGGCGGTCGATCAAGCCGCCGTACGGCGAGCCCTTTCGCCGCACGGATCCGTCCTGCGAGCGGATCTGGGCGATCGTGGTGGGAGGCGGGAACCGTTCGGACGCGCTCCGGGATGCCTTCGCGCCGCTCGCGGCGGAGCGGCGCGACTACCGTCTGGTCGAGTGCGAGGCGACCCTCTTCCGGATCGATCGCGGGGAGGCGGCAGAAGTGGAGGGAAAGTAGGGCCAAGAAGTGGGGATACGCACCGATCTCGGCCGTCCGAAATCGGTACCTGTTCCCAACAAAAGCCCCCCGCCCGGGAATGGGCGGGGGGCTTTGACTCTGCGGAAGATCCTAGAACCAGTAGTACCAGCCGACCTCGAACGCGTTGGCGCCAATAGAGTAGATATCCATCAGGTTGTCGCCAGCACCGCCGTCGAGGATCTGGATGTCGAGACCGTGGGCGGCCGTGACGCCGAAGCTCTCGGTCGCCGCGTAGTAGACGGCGAGCCACGCGTGGACCCAGAAGTCCGTCGTGGCGTCGATGTCCTCGTTCTCGAACGTCGTGTACTTGAGCGTGAAGCCCGGACGGAACGCGAGCGACGCGCGGTCGCCGGCCAGGAGCTCGATCGGGAGCCCGATGTGAGCGTAGATGTTGGTGTAGTCGGCGTTTTCGGCGGCCATGTCCTTGCTGAAGAACCCCACGCCGACGTCAGCCGCGATCTTCTCCGCCAGGACGTAGCGAATGCCGATCGGAGCCTCGTTCTTCACCCACCCGAGGGCGATCGACCCGGGCTCCATCGCGTTCGCCGCCGTGCTCATCATCGCGACAACCGCCGCCAACAGAATGAGCTTACGCATACGAGATATCCCCCCTTCCGGCTACGGAAGACTCCTCTTCACCTGCCAGATTCTGCCGGGCGCCAATATGGCGATCCCGGACGCCCCTGTCAACAAAAAACGCCTGCGCAAAATCTCCGGGATTTATGCCAGGGCGGTAGACCGATGTCAACCTTTTTTTCGGGGCGCTTCAGGAGAAGCGGCCTGCGCTCCCTCTCCCGGCCGGTCCTCGATGCTCCGGGCGTTTCCCCATCGACCACGGAATGTACGGCGCCGTCAAGGATCTCGCCACCCCTTTGGGGCTTCACCGGGGCTTGGCCCGCGCGGTGCGGGCAGCGCCCGCGGAAGCACGCCTCCTTCTCGTTGCAGGGAAACAGACTAGATTCCATCTCCTTTCCGGTTCTCGGGCGGCGCACGGCGATCGCATCCGGCACGAAACGTGCGAAAGCCACATGCGGCGGGGCGCACGGGTGCCGCCGGGATCGCGAGAGCGGGGAGGATGGGAACGGGAATGGGATGGGCTCTCGGAGCGACGATTGAGATTGAATGGAGGCCGTTCCGCGCGGCACTGGTTTCCTTCGCGCTCGGCGCGTTCATTCTCGCCGGTCCATCCGCCGCAGGGACCGCCGAAGACGCGGACGGCAACGGGATCGACGACATGGCGGAGCTTCTGCTCGCCGAGAAGTTCCGGCCCGTTCTCGTTCTGCCGTCGGAGGAGCCGGTCAAAAAACCGTGCCCGGTCGGGGTCCTCGGAGATGGAGGGGAGCTGACCGCCGACAAGCTCTGGGCGCGCGTGTATAACACGGCCGGGCAGCTCGTCTCGGTCGCCCGCACGACGGACCCGTTATGGGACCCGGCGCCCCCGTTTTCCAGTCCATCCTTTAACTACTCAAGTTTCGGATGGGATCAGGACGCGATCCCGTACGTCGGGTCGCCCCCCGGCGCGGCGTACTACCTGTACTTCGTCCGGCTCTACGCCGACTACGGAGGCCCCTCGGTCGACTGCCCCCATGAATGGGAGGACCTGTTCGCCGAGGGAGACGGGTTCCACGCGCCGGGAGGAGATCTTCCCGCCACCGCTTACGCGCACCTCTTCCTGGACCAGGGAACCCCGATCCTCCAGTACTGGTTCTTCTTCCCCTGGAACGACTGGGTGAACAACCACGAGGGAGACTGGGAGCATCTTCATCTCCGCCTCTCATCCGCCGACCCGGGCGACGCGGAGATCGCCGGGGCCTGCTTCTATTTCCACGGATTCTCCCTCGAGCGCTCCCCGTCCGCCCTGGTCCTCGCCGACGAGACCCATCCGGTCGTATGGATGGGCGGCTACGGGGAGTGGTCGTGCGGGGGATGCGATCCCGGCGACTGCCCGGGCGATCCGAACCGCGGCCATGGATCCCACGCCTCCTTTCCGGCGCCCGGCCCGTGGCTCGACGTAGGCGGGGAGATCCCCGGGTGCGGGCGGGCGGATGAGCTCGTCGAGCGGTGCGGCGCTCCCCTCCATTGGAGGGACCTCGCCGTGGCGATCCTCCCGGAGCCGGACGCCGTCGATTACGCCGAGAGGCCGGGGCTCTCCTGGCACAAGGCGAAGATCCCGTTCGGAACGCCGTTCGTGCCGAGCTACTGCGACGACGCCTGCGAGTTCTTCGGCGATTTCCCCCCGACCAGCTGGCTCGTCACGGCGTGCGGGAACGCGGCTCCGCGCGGACCTTCCCATCATCCGGCCTGGAGCCGGTTCTCGAGCGGCGCTGCGGAGGGCGAATACCACGGAGGGGCGCCCGCCCCCGGTCCGCCGCGGACGATCCGGGTCCCCGCCGAGGCCGCCACGATCCGGGAGGCGGCGGACTGCGCCCTTCCGGGCGACACGATCCTCGCCGGTCCCGGGACGTATCCGGGAGGAGCGCGCCTCCCCGGCGGCGTCACGGTCCTCAGCGAATCGGGGCCGGCATTCACGGTCTGGCAGGCGCACGGAGGGAGCTTCGCCGCCCTCGTGAACGAGGGGGCCGTCGGGACCCGGATCGGCGGCGAGGGGCAAGGGTTCACCTTTGCCGGGGATTCACGGCTCCCCGCGCTGTTCCCGATCCGGTTCCTTAGGCTCGCTTCCAGAGGGGAGAACACCCTCTGCGGAAACCTGTTCACCGGCTTCCCGCCGGTCCGGTGCGTCGTCGAGGTCCCCCCGGGGGAGAGCGCGACGCGGATCGAATCGAACCGCTTCTCCGTTCCGCTCTCCCCCGCGATCCGGGCGGAGCTCGCGGCCGGCCAGGAGCTTGTCGTCGGCGGGTCTCTCGCGGCCGCGAACGATTTCGAGCGCTTTCCCGGGGAGGCGGCGCTCGAGATCTTCTGCGACAGCTGTCCGGACGTGGCGGCGGAGTACAACTACTGGGGCTCCCTCGATCCGGACACGATCCGAGCAATGCTCGCCGGATTTATTGAAACGGTGGATTTCGATCCATGGACGGATTCCGCGCATGCCGGCGTCTACGGGCTCTTTTCGGGGAGCCCCGGCGACGAGGAAGCGGAAGAGCCGTTCCGCTTTGACGAGGCGGAGCCGAACCCGGTGTCGGGCGAGGTGACGGTGCGCTTCCGGATTCCGGAAGCCGGAACGGTGCGCATTCGCCTTTACGACGCCGGGGGGCGCGAGGTTCTACGTCCCTGGGAGGGGAGGCTCGGGACCGGGGCGCGGGAGATCACGTTCGGCGTTCGGTCCCTCGCGAGCGGGATCTTCTTCGTGAAGATCGACAGCAAAGGACGATCCGCGGTTCGCAAGATCGTGCTCGTGCGCTGAGAGACGCAGCGCACCGGAGGGAGGAAGAATCGGTGAAGCGGTTTTCCCTCGAGCGGCTCCCCGCCGTTCCCGCGGTCCTCATTGCGCTGCTCGTCTTGGGGGGGGAGGCCGCCTCGTCGGCCGGCGGGACGTCCGAATACCGGAGCCGCTTTCGGATCGGAATCGGTCTCGCGCGGGGGCTCGACCCGGACAGCGCCGAAACCCACCTCTCTGTCGGCCTGGCGGCGATGTGGAACATTCGCCCGCGAATCGGGATCGGCGTCGAGGGGGCCCTTCACGATCTCTTCGACAAGCCGGATCGCGGTTCCTTCGGGCTCGCGCGCCTCACGGCGACGGCGGAGCTCCGGTTCGTCTCCTCCGGGCCGGTCTTTCCCTTCGCGGCAATGGGCGCCGGGATCTACTCGTGGAGATCGTGCCGGGGGAGCGGGAGCGGGTTCGACTTCTGCTCCCTGGCGAAGCCGGACCGGGAGCGGAGCTCCCTCGGCGCCTGGGTGGGGGCGGGGGTCCACGCGGGCCTTGCGGGGAGACGGTCCCTCTCGGCCGCCCTCCAGATTCACCCCCTCGCGACCTTCGACGGCGCCGTCCCCTTCGCCCACGCCTTTCTTGCCGCCGGGTTCTGAGATCTCCGCACGCCGTGGCCCGCGCCCGCCGGACAACGGAAAGGGCCCGGCCTTCTTGGAGACCGGGCCCGTCGATCGCCCCAGGAAGAAAACTAGAAGATCGTCCTTCGAACGTGCGCGAGAATCTGCTCGGGGGTCGACATGGGGAGGGTCTTCACCTTCCCCGACGAACCGTCGACCGCGAGATCGAACACCCCGCTCTGGAAGGTGTACGTCTCGGTGCTGCCGCCCACGAGATCCTGCACTCCCCCGCTGAACGAGAAGGTCCCGGTGATCTCCTCCGAGTCGTACGCGTCCACCGTGAAGGTGCCCTGCTGAATGTCCTGCAGGCTGGCCGCGGCCGCCGTGCTCAACATGGTGAAGGTGACGTTCACCTTCCCCTCGATGCCGGAAGCGGACAGCTCGAGATCCGGTCCGTCCGCCGCGGGGACGGCGAAGACCAGGGAGTAGTCGACGGTCCCCATGGTCAGAGTCGAGCCGATCACGTACTCGTCCGTCGCGGGGTTCCGGACGACCCAGACGGCATCATCGGCGACATCGTAGTCGACGGTCGAGCCGCCCCCGGTGATGTCCACGGACATCCCGTCATGACCGTTGGTCGGTCCCCCGCCGTTCCCGCCCGTGTAATCCGTGAAGGGATCGCACGGATCCGGCGCGTCGCCGATCCGCTGCCCGGAGATCTCGATCTCCATGCAACTGTCCTCTCCGAAAGAGCAAGTGCCGCTGAACGAGGTCTCGACCGTGCCGCTCAGGTTGTAGCTCGTCCCGCTCACCGTTCCGGTGTAGGACACTGCCGTCTCCACGTAGCAGGGACCCGGGAGCGTGTCGTAGAACGTGCAGTTCACCGTCATCTGGCTGCCGCTCCACGAATAGTCGCAGTCGACTCCGACCGAGTCGTCGACCCCCTCGTAGTCCTCCTCGTCCGGGCAGATCGCCGAGGTGTCCGAGGCGGTGAAGACGACATCGTGGGTTTCACAGTCCTTCATCACGATCGACTGGCTCCACAGCCCGACCCATGCCGCAGGCACATCCCCGCCGCTGGGCCCCCCTGGATTGTCGTCGTCCCCGCCGCACCCGAATCCCATGAGGAGAAGCGGTATGAGAACCAGGATGGGCGAGAGGACGAGACCGAACCTCCACGGTACACGTTTCATCGCAAGACCTCCCTTTTTCTGTCCCCTGTCCGGGGCATTCTAACCCGCGTTCGGCCGAATTGTACGTCTCCTCTTCTTATCGTCAACCAGAAACAAAACTTGCCGGGCCGGTGAGCCCGCGCGAATCCCGCCGCGGAGCCCGCGGGGACATCACGGGCCTGCGGCGTCCGGACCGCCCCTGCGGGACGCAGGAGCGCCCGAATCGCGCCCTTGCCCCCGAGCTCTCGGCGCCGGTTCCTTGCGGGAAGACGGAGGCTCGAGCGCCGGGATCCTCCCTCCCGATGGAACGAGATGGGGCCGCCCCGGAGGCGGGGCCGCGGACCGAGCGAAAGAACACGGATTGACACTTCCCCGGCCGCATTTGGTAGGATTGTCTGTCAGGAAGGAGATTCATGGACACACCGGAAGAACGACCGGATCCGAATCCGGACGAAAACCGACCGGATCCGGTCCCTGACGACGATCGACCGGACTCGAACCCGGACGAAGACCGACCGGACCCGAATCCGGATTCGACCGACGACTTCGCGAAGAGGCTTGAGGAGCAGTCGACCCCGCCCCCGACCGACGATCTCCGCGCCGGCCAGCGCGTGACGGGGAAGCTCGTCCTCGTCGGCGAGAAGGAGAGTTTCCTCGATTTCGGCGGCCGCAGTGAAGGGGTGATCGCCACTCGCGAGCTCCTTGACGAAAAGGGCGAGCTCCGGCATCAGGTGGGCGACACGATCCACGCGACCGTCGAATCGGTCGAGGGGCAGGTCGTGCTCACGCTCGGCCGGCGGCGAGGCCCGCTTAGCAAGGAGATCCTCAGGCAGCGCTACGAGGCGAGGGTGCCGGTCGAGGGGATCGTCAAGGCGACGAACCGGGGCGGGTTCGAGGTGAACCTCGGCGGGCGCCGCGCATTCTGCCCCTACTCGCAGATCGATGTCGTCTATTGCGAGAAGCCGGAAGAGTACGTCGGCCGCCGGCTCTCTTTTCTCATCGTGAGGCTCGACGGCGGCGGCCGCAACATCGTCCTTTCGCGGCGCGCGATCCTCGAAGAGGACCGGAAGAAGAAGGCGGAAGAGACGGAAGCGCGTCTCCGCGAGGGAGAGGTCTTCGACGGTGTCGTTTCCCGCGTGCTGCCCTTCGGGGCCTTCATCGACATCGGGGGGGTCGAGGGGCTCCTGCACGTTTCCGAGTTCTCGCACGGCCACGTGCAGGACCCGACGGAAGTCCTCTCCCCGAACCAGCAGGTGCGGGTGAAGATCCTCGGCATCGATACGGGGAGCAAGGGACGCCGGATCTCCCTCTCAATGAAGGCTCTCGAGCCGGATCCCTGGGCGGCCGCGAAGGAATCGCTGCGGCCGGGGAACATCGTGACGGGAAAGGTGGCGCGGATCACCGACTTCGGGGCGTTCGTCGAGATCGCGCCCGGAATCGACGGCCTCCTTCACGTCAGCGAGATCTCCCTCGAGCACATCAAGCATCCAACTGAGGCTCTGTCGCAGGGGGACACGATCGAGGTGAGGATCCTCGAGATCGATATCGAAAAGAAGAGGATCGCTCTCTCCCTCAAGGCCCTTGAGTCGGAGCGGAAGCGAAAGGAAGACAAGGCCCGTGTCGCCGAGATGCGAAAGCGAAAGAAGGAGGAGGAAGCGGGGGCCCGCCCGGCTCAGCCCGCCGCTCCGACCGAGTCGCTCGACACGCTTCTCGCCCGCCTCAAGGAGAAGTACGAGGACGACACGCTCGGGTAGGGCCCCCAGCGAAGGCCGTCCCGACTATCCCCCGCCGCCCGCCTCCCGATCCAGCTTCTCGAGATCGGCCCGGATCCGCGGATTGTCTGGATCGAGTCGGAGAGCCTCGCCGTAGAGAGCCTTTGCGTCCTCCGTTTCACCGCGCGCCGCCCGGACCTTCGCGAGATTCGTGTATCCCTTGATGTATGCAGGGTCCTCGTCGAGAAGCGCCCGGTATTCCGCCTCCGCCTCCTCCAGCCGCCCGAGCCTGTAGAGGCAGAGACCCACGTTGTTCTGAAGCCTGAGAGCGAGCGGGCGGTTCCCCTCCTCTTCCGCCCGCGCCCTGAGGCCTTCGAACGCCGCAAGAGCCTCGCCGAACCGGCCGGCATCGTAGAGAGCGGCCACGCGCATGAGCTCGTGCGTCTCCCCCGGGATCTCCACGCCGTCGCCCCGGAACTGGCCGCCGATCGCGCACGTCCGGGCGAGACGCAGGTGGCGCCCCGCCGCGCGGTCGTCCCCGAGGCGCGCGTGGAGCTCGGCGAGCGCCTCGTG
>JBDRFQ010000315.1:0-3846 GCA_043818685.1 Candidatus Eiseniibacteriota bacterium | reverse complement strand
GTTCTCCGGCGGAGGAGGCCCGCGCCCCGTCCCCGCTACGTGGAGGCGCTGAACGCGCTTCTCGAGGGGGACGAGGAGACCGCCCTCAGGGAGCTCCGGCAGACCGTGCAGGTCGATCCGACGAACACCGACGCGTACCTTCGTCTCGGGAACCTGCTCCGGAAGCGTGGCGCCCTCGACCGGGCGCTTCGCATCCACCGGGACCTCGACGTCGGCACGATCCTCCGGAGGAAGCTGAGCGCCGAGGAGAAGGCGCGGGTCCGCGAGGCGATCGCGGACGATCTCCTGGCGGCGCGCCGCACCGAGGAGGCTCTCCAGGTTCTCGGGAACCTCCTCTCGCACGACAAGGGGAACTCGAGGATCCGCTCCAAGATGGTGGCGATCCACGAAAGACGTTCGGAATGGGACGAGGCCTACGAGCTCTTCCGTGAAGGGATGAAGGTCCGGAAGGAGAAGGCTCCGGAGAAGCTCGCCCGCTACCGCGCGATCTGCGGAACCTCGGTTCTCCAGGCGGGAGACGCGGAGCGCGCGAAGGAGGTCTTCCTCGAGGCATTGAAGGTTCACCCGGATTGCCCCGAGGCGCTTTACAGGCTCGGCGCGATCGCGTTCGAAGCGGGCGAGATGGAGGAGGCGATCGGACACTGGGAGCGCTTCCACCGGGTGGCGTCCGAACAGGCGTATCTCACGTTCGACCGCCTCGAGCAGGCCCTCTTCGAGACCGGCAACCTGAACCGGATGGAGGAGGTGTACGAGAACCTGCTGGGCCGGACCCCGGACAACATGCCGGCGCTTCTCGCCCTCTCGGACTTCTACTCCCGGCGGGGAGAGGACGACAAGGCGATCGATCTCGCGCAGCGCGCGGTGGAAAGCGACTCCTTGTCGAGCGCGGCCCGCAGCAGGCTCTTCCTTCTCCTCGGCGAGAGCCGCCCTCCGGAACGAGCGGTTCGGGAGATCGTGGGCTTCGTGAAGGAGAACCCGATTCCCCTCCCCCCGCTCAAGTGCCCCCGCTGCGGATTCCCCGGCGAGGAGCCCTTCTGGAGGTGTCCCCAGTGCCTGACTTGGAACCCCATCGCCCCCGCTCCGGCTGCCTCCTCCTCGCGGTCCTGATCTCGCTCGCGATCGGAAGCGCCCCGGCCCACGGAGACCTCTTCTCCACGGCCGAGGAGCTGCTCGGCGAGGGAAGGATCGAAGAGGCGCGCGCCGAGCTGAAGCGGATCGCCGACGACTACGAGGGGAGCCCGACCGGCTTCGAGGCCTTCTTCCGCTGGAACGAGCTCGAGGAGGACGGCGCGGCCTACTTCGAGCGCCTCGCGCTCCTAGCGGAGCGAGGGGACGATCCGCGCGTGCTCGTCGCCCTCGGCCGCTACCGTTTCGCGGTCGGCGCCTACCGGGCGGCCGCCGACGACCTCGAGAAGGCGTCCCGATCGCTCCGAGGGACGGAAAAGCTGGACTGCGACTGCCTGCGCGGGCTCGCCCTCGCCGCGGCGGGGGAGACCGGGCCCGGAATCGACCTCCTCCTCGAAACGGCCGAGAGGGGCGGGGAGGCGCCTCCGGCGACCCGAGCGCGTTTCCTCGCCGCGGAGGCGATCGCCCGGCGGGGCGATCTCGAGCGAGCCGCCTCGGTCGTCGAGCCCCTGGTCCACGGGACCCACGACTTCAGCGCCCCCGCGCTCCTTCTTTCCGCGCGCCTCTCGGGAGCTCGCGGCCAAGACGACCGCGCCGCGCGGCTCTACGAGGAGATCCGCCGGCGTTATCCTCGAGGCGCCGGGGCGGAGGAAGCGCACAGGTCCCTCGATCCGGGCGACCGGTCGGTCCTTCCCGGCTTCTATGTTCAGGTTGGTTCCTTCGAAGACCAAAGCAACGCGCGACGCTTCGTCGCCGCCGAGCGCGCGAGGGGGATCGGCGCGATCGAGGTGTACCGCAGCGACCGGGAAGACCGGACTTTCTACCAGGTCCGCATCGGCCCGTTCGCCACGGCCGAAGAGACGGCGACGGCGAGGGAGAACCTCGAGCGGCACGGCCTCCCCGGCGACATCGTTCGGGAACATCCGGAAGAGAAGTAATGGAAGCCCTCACACCCATGATGCGCCAGTACTGGAAGGTGAAGGAGCAGCACCCCGACGCGATCCTCTTCTTTCGGATGGGCGACTTCTACGAGATGTTCCACCGGGACGCCGAGGTCGCCTCGCAGGTCCTGGGGCTCACCCTCACCACGCGCTCCAAGGGGGAAGAGACGCCGATTCCCCTCGCCGGGGTTCCCTGGCACAAGGCGGACCACTACATTGACCGCCTCCTCCGTCTCGGCTACAAGGTCGCCGTCTGCGACCAGACGGAGGACCCGAAGAAGGCGAGGGGCCTGGTCAGGCGGGAGGTGACCGAGGTGGTCACCCCGGGGACCGCCCTCGGGGGGAGCCTTCTCGACGGGAAGCGCCCGAACTACCTCGTCGCCCTCGCCCCCGGGCGGGGAGACCGGAACAGCGCGTGCGGGATCGCGGCGCTCGACCTCGCGACCGGCGACTTCCGCATCGGAGAGCTCGAGCCGGAAGAGCTGGCGGAGGAGGTCGCGCGGTTCGAGCCCTCCGAGATCCTCCTGCCGGAGGGGAGGGAAGGGACCTTCGCTCCTCCCGCGGGGTGGAGCCGCGAGCCGGTGATCACGCGAACGGAAGAGTGGAAGTTCGACGCGGAGACCGGCGAGCGCGAGCTGAAAGGGCACTTCGGTGTGGAGACGCTGGAGGGATTCGGGTGCGCGGACCTGACGGCGGGCCTCGCCGCGGGCGCGACCCTCTTCGACTACCTCCGCGCGCTCGGGCGAACCGATCTCCGCCACATCGACCGCGTTCTTCCGATCCGGACGCGGGACGCCATGATCCTCGACGAAGCGACCCGGAGAAACCTCGAGATCTTTCGGCCGATCCGCGAGGGCGCGGAGAGCGGAACGCTCCTCGCCGTTCTCGACGGAACGGTGACGGCGATGGGGGGGAGGCTCCTCCGCGAGTGGCTTCTCCGGCCTCTCGTCGATCCGCGCCGGATCGGGGAGCGGCTCGACGCCGTGGGAGAGGCGGTCCGCCGTTCCTCCTGGCGCGAGGAGGTGCGCGACCTTCTCCGCCGGTTCGGCGACCTCGAGCGTCTCGCCGGGAAGATCGTCCTCGGCAGGGGCACCCCGAGAGACGTCGTCGCACTGAAGAACTCGCTCCGCCTCATCCCCCCCCTCCAGGACCGCTTCACGGGCGCCGAGAGCCCCCTTCTCTCCGCGCTCGCCGCGAGCGCGGAGAGGCTCGACGGCCTTGCCGACCTCGTCGAGCGGGCGATCGCCGACGATCCGCCCCTCTCGATGCGGGAGGGGGGAGTGATCCGCAAGGGGTACGACGGGGAGCTCGACGACCTTCGGAGCATCGGCACCGACGGCCGGGGCTGGATCGCCGGCTTCCAGGAGCAGGAGCGGCGGAAGACGGGGATCCCGAACCTCAAGGTCGGCTACAATAAAATTTTTGGATATTACATCGAGGTTTCAAAGAGCCGCGCGGGGGAGGTTCCGCCCTCTTACACGCGGAAGCAGACCCTCGTCGCCGCGGAGCGGTACATCACGCCGGAGCTCAAGGAGCAGGAGGAGCGGATCCTCGGCGCCGAGGAGCGGATCCGCGCCCGCGAGGAGGAGCTCTTCCTCGAGGTGCGCGCCGCCGCCGCCGCGGAGGGACCACGGATCCGGCGGATCGGAGAGGCCGTGGCCGCTCTCGACGTCCTCTTCGCTTTCGCCGACCGCGCGGTCCGGGGGAAGTACGCCCGCCCCGTTGTGGACGGGGAGAACCGCATCCGCATCCGGAAGGGGCGCCATCCGGTCGTCGAGGC
>JBDRFQ010000314.1:0-20180 GCA_043818685.1 Candidatus Eiseniibacteriota bacterium | reverse complement strand
CCAGCTCGACCCAGCCGCCCATGTTCATCGCACCGGTCGTGTTCATCTGGCTCGCGTGCTTGAACTCGTGTGCGACCGTGACCTTGGCGGCCCCTTTCTGGCTCCCCTCCGGGTCCTGGTTCGAGGGGAAACCGGCGAAGTCGTTCTCGATCACGATGCGGCTCCTCCCGTGCCCCAGGGAGACCGTGAATCCGTACGCCCCCATGTTCTGGAATGAGATCGGGTACAGCTCGCCGACGTTCAGGGCCGGCGCGTGGAACCCGAGGCCGTCGATCTCGCGGCGCCAAGAGGAATCGCAGTACGCGGCGACCCACTCGACATAGTCGGGGACGCCGTTCGCCGGGTCGACGTCGTTTTGAGGCGGCGCGTGCTGACCGCTCGTCTCGTAGGTGAGGCGGAAGAGCCCCGCGGGGCTGTCGTAGGTCATCGAGGCCGTCTTGCCGACGACCGGGGCCCGCGACAGATACCCCTCGACCTCCGCCGCCGCGGCCGGGCTCATGGCCTCCCTCATCCGCTCGAACTCGAGAACCGACGGGGTGAGGCACTTGATCGGGCCCGCGCTCTCCGGCGAGAGATCCGCCCGGACGGCGGCCGGATTGAAGGCGAAGCGGAAGACCTCGAGAAGGCCATCCTCCTCGGTCAGCCTTCCATCCAGGAGGGCCTCACGGACGACCGCTGAGAAGTCCGGGGCGGGCGCCTCGGCGAGCGCCTGTGAGAGCGGGAGGCCCGCAAGAAGACAAACGGCAAAGAACAGGGGGAAACGCATCATCATCCTCCGTGGGAGCGGGAGTCGGGAGATCGGTACGCACGAAAGCCACCATCATATTAATGGATAACGAAGCGCGCGTCAATCGGCGGGGGACGGGCGGGGAGGACCATACCGATCGGGATCGGCGGCCGCGCGGCGGTCCCCGGGCTGTCGTGTCCGTCGCCGGCGCCGAAACCCGGCCCCGGAAAGGGCGGGAGGGCCGGAATCTGTCCGACCACCCCACACCCCTCGAAGGGAACTCTGAGGCCAGGTGACCCTATCGAAGCAGCACGATCTTTCGGGTCGCGACGAACTCCTCCGCGGCCATCCGAAGGAGATAGATCCCCGACGCGGCCTCCCGTCCTACCTCGTCCCGTCCGTCCCACACCGCTGCAAACTCGCCCGCCCGGTGCGGGCCTTCGGCGAGAAGGGCGATCCGCCGCCCCCGCGGCGTCGTGAACGGAGACGCAAACGCGCGCCGGTTTCGGAACATGGTACCGGATCTCCGTTGCAGGGTTGAACGGGTTCGGATGGTTCGGCTCCAAAGCAAACGTCTTGGGAAGCGAGCCGGGCACCTCGTCGGCGACGCGGGTGTCGATGGCAGGCAAGGAGAACTCCGACGTGTTCCCGTATGAGTCCTTGACGGTCGCGGTCACGTTCGGACCGGACGCCGTCCCGTACCAGGTGAACTCGCCGGCCGCGTTCGAGAGGGCCCAGCCCTCGTAGACTCCACCCTCGTCCGCGGAGTCGGAGAAGATCTCCACCGCGCTCGAGGGGAGCGTCGACCCCGAGACGTAGGTGGGGGTGACCGCAAGGATCTGGGGAGGCGGCAGCTCCAGGTTCCCCCCGTTCACCGTGTTGATCCCCATGTTGACGTTCGAGTGGATCGAGTTCCGGGTGATCCTGTTCCTGACGGTGGTCGAGCCGTCGACGGTCACGCCGTCGTAGAGGAGGTAGCCGTTCCACGCGATCACGTTGTCCGGGCCGATCCCGCAACCGTAGGCTCCGTTGTGCAGGTGCACTCCTGCGAAGCGGTTCCCCAGGCTGTCCGTTCCGGAGGCGTCGGTCCCGATGAGGTTCCCCGCCACCCAGTTGTACGCGCAGCCGCCCATGATCACCCCGGCCCCTAGGTTTCCCGAGATCACGTTCCCCTCCCCCGCCCCCATTCCGCCGATGAAGTTGTCGTCGCTGTCGATGGAGACCCCGTTCGAGCCGTTGGGGAGGGCGACGTTCCCGTGGACGTTCGTTCCGATGTTGTTGCCGTGGACGGTGTTGATGTCCGTGCCGGGGCCGACGATCTGCATGCCGCCGTACGGGGTCCCCGAGATGATGGTCCGTTCGGCCGGCGAGGAGCCCCCGATCCGGTTCTTGCGAGCCCCGCTCCAGATGTTCACCCCGTAGGAAGAGTTCCCGAGCGGCGCGAGCCCGCTCGCGCTCGTCCCGATCCGGTTCCCGATCACGAGGTTCTCGTCGGCGCCGTTTCCTTGGATCTCGACGCCGCTCCACCCGTTGCCGGAGACGACGTTCCGATCGTCCTCGGCCGCGCCGCCGATGACGTTGCCCGCGGCACCGGTGTAGATGAGGACGCCGGTGAAGCCGTTCCCCCGATCGATCGTCCCCGTCGCGTCCGTCCCGACATAGCAGCCGCTCACCGTGTTGCCGTCGGCGTCGTAACGGTCGATGTAGACGCCGAACTGCTCGAACCGGTTGATCACCAGCGCGCGGATCGTGTTCCCTCCCGATTCCACAACGAAGCCCGACGCCGCTCCGGCGTTCGTCCCGTCGATCTCGATCTCCGGGCCGTCCGGGTTCGTGTCGGCGCCCGTGAAGATCGCCTGGGTCCTCCCGTCGATCGTGGTGCCGTCGTCGGTGAGGACGGGGAGGGCGCTGTCCGGCTGGATCGTCCACACGCCCGCGACCGGATCGTACCCCGGGTCGGAGGCCGGGATGTTGAACTCGATGAGGTCCGCCGTCCCGCCGGCCGAGTTCGCGTCGTTCATCGCCCGGCGGAGCGATCCCGGCCCGTCGTCGTTCGTGTTGACCACGGTGACGATGCTGCTCCAGGCGTGCGTCAGGAGCTCGCCCGAGGCGGGCGCCGAGAGGAGGAGAAGAGCGGAAAGAACGGCGAGGATCTTCGAAGAGGACATGGGGGACCTCCTTCCCTTCCGGAACGAGACGGGCGGAGTCCCGAAGACCCGCTGCGATGAGGAAGCGCCGCCGACCAAACGACAGAGGAGCCGTGGGGGCGCCACGTCTCGCGCAGAACCGTGGATTGAAAGGGCTGTTTTCGACGGGCCTTACACAACCATGCAAGAACCACAGAACAGGATAACACGAGAAGAAGCGCGAGATCAAGGCGATCCCGGTCTCTCGCCGGGTCCCTCGGCGGCCCCGATGCCCGCGGCGCACGGAACGAGGGACCGTGCCGGCGGAGTCGAGGGCCGCACGCCGGTGGCCGCGGGAAAGCGCCCTGTTCCAGGGACGCGGCGATCGGGAAGCGATCCCGCCTCCTCACACGATCAGCGTGCAGTCGCCGTAGCTGTAGAAGCGGTAGCCGCACTCCACCGCGACGCGGTACGCCTCCCTGATCCGATCGAGCCCGGCGAAGGCGGCGACGAGCACGAACAGGGTCGATCGCGGGAGGTGGAAGTTGGTGAGGAGCGCGCCGACGACCTTTGGCTCGTATGGCGGGCGGATGAAGAGGTCGGTCCAGCCGGACCCGGCGCGCACCGCTCCGCCGGCGGCCGCGCCCTCGAGCGTTCGAACGACGGTCGTCCCGACCGCGACGACGCGCCCTCCTCCCTCCCGCGTCTTCCGAATCGCGGATGCCGTCTCCACCGGAATCCGGTAGAACTCCGGCTCGACCCGATGCTCCTCGATTCTCTCCCCGCGGATCGGGCGGAAGGTACCCGGCCCCACGTGCAGCGTGACCCGGGCGACGCCGACGCCTTTCGAGGCGAGCTCCCGGAGCAGATCGTCGGTGAAGTGAAGCCCGGCCGTCGGCGCGGCGATCGACCCGCTCTCCCTGGCGAAGACCGTCTGGTACCGTTCCCTGTCCTCCTCCACCGGATCTCTCCGAATGTAGGGGGGGAGGGGGACCTCGCCGGCGCGATCGAGCGCCTCCTCGCCCGCCTCTCCCCGCGGGAACCGGACGACCCACTCCCCCTCGCCGGCCGGCCGGACCGCCTCCCCCTCGAGGCCCGCCGAGGGGAAGCGAAGCACAGCGCCCGCCAGGACGCGCCGCGACGGCCGAAGGAGAACGAGCCACTCCCCGTTCCCCACGGGACGGACGAAGAGCGCCTCGACCGCGCGCCCGCCCGCGCCCTCCCCCCGAAGGCGCGCGGGGAACACGCGCGAATCGTTGATAACGAGAAGATCTTGGGGTAAAAGTTCTTCGGGGAGCTTCCGCGCCTCGGAGTGGCGAACCCCCCCGGCCCGCCGGTCGATCACCATCATCCGCGAGGCGGAGCGTTCCGGAAGGGGGAACTGGGCGATCCGGTCCTCGGGGAGATCGAAGTCGAAATCGGAGAGCCGCACGCCGGTCAGATCAGCCGGTCCGTGGCCGGCCGGCTCCCGCGGGGGGGCGCGACGCCGAGGTGGCGGAACGCCTCGGGGGTGGCGACCCGCCCCCGCGGAGTGCGCATCAGAAGGCCCTCGCGGACGAGGAACGGCTCGTGGACCTCCTCGATCGTGTCCGACTCCTCCCCGACCGAGATGGCGAGCGTGTCGAGGCCGACCGGACCCCCTTCGAAGCGCCGCACCACCGCCTCGAGAATGCGGAGGTCCATCCCGTTCAGACCCCTTCCGTCCACGTCGAGCCGCTCGAGGGCGTGGCGGGCGAGCGGGCCGTCGATCACGCTCTTCCCCTCCACCTCGGCGAAGTCTCGCACGCGGCGGAGGAGGCGGTTCACCACGCGCGGGGTCCCGCGCGAGCGGCGGGCGATCTCGTTCGCCCCGTCGTCGTCCAGCCCGATGTCGAGGATCCGGCTCGACCGGCGCGCGATCCTCTCGAGATCCTCGGGGAGGTAGAAGTCGAGATGGCACTCGACGCCGAACCGGCTCCTCAGGGGGCGGGTGAGAAGCCCGGAGCGGGTCGTCGCCCCGACGAGCGTAAAACGATTGAGATGTAAACGGACCGATCGGGCGTGAGGACCCTTGTCGATCAGGATGTCGATCTCGAAGTCCTCCATCGCCGGATAGAGGTACTCCTCCACGCTGCTGCTCATCCGGTGGATCTCGTCGAGGAAGAGAATCGCCCGCTCCGGAAGGCTCGTGAGAAGACCGGCGAGGTCTCCGGGCCGGTCGAGGACGGGTCCGGACGAGGCGCGGGTCTCCACGCCGAGCTCCGCGGCGAGGATCCGGGCGAGCGTGGTCTTCCCGAGCCCCGGCGGGCCCGAGAGGAGAACGTGATCGAGCGCCTCGCCCCTCTTCCTTGTCGCCTCGATGAAGACGCGGAGGTTCGCCCTCACCTTCTCCTGTCCGATGAAATCGTCCAGCCTGTCGGGCCTGAGGGTCTCCTCGAGCCGGTCCTCACCCGGAAGAGGGCTCCCCGCGACGAGATCGGTTCCGCCCTTGCGGCTTTCGTCAGACATGCGCGAGCGCCTCCCGGACGAGCTCCTCCACGGTCGGCTCGCTCCCCTCCCGGAGGGCGAGCACCTTCGCGATCGCCCGCGACGCGCGATCGGTCTTGAAGCCGAGAGCCTCGAGGGCGAGGCGAGCCTCCCCCGAAACACCCGCCGCGGCGAGGGCGGCCTCCCCGATCGCCGGCTCCTTGAAGCGGCTCCGGAGCTCCACCACCAGGCGCTCGGCGCTCTTCTTCCCGATCCCCGGAATCCGCGAGAGCGTCGCGGTGTCCCCCTCGACCACCGAGCGGCGGAAGGACTCCGGGCGCATCGCGGAGAGAACGGAGAGGGCGAGCTTCGGCCCGACCCCGGGGACGAGAAGGAGAAGCCGGAAGAGATCGAGCTCGGCCTTCGTTGAGAAACCGAAGAGCTGCATCGTTTCCTCGCGGAGATACGGGTGCGTGAAGAGCCGCGCCCTCGCCCCCTCGCGGGGAAGATCCTCGTAGGTCGAGAGGGAGATCATCAGCGCGAAGCCGACGCCGCCGACGTCGACCACCGCGCGAACCGCGCTCTTCTCGGCGAGGACCCCGTCCACGTACGCGATCATCGCATCGCTCCCGTTCCGGCGCGATGACAGTGGCAGATCGCCACCGCGAGGGCGTCCGCCTCGTCCGCCGATTTCACCTCGCGATCGAGGGAGAGGATCCGCCGAACCATGAAACGAACCTGGTCCTTCGAGGCGAGGCCGTTGCCGACCACGGCGGACTTCACCTCGTTCGGAGGGTATTCGAACACGGGAAGGTCCGCCTCCGCGCCGGCAAGCATGACGACTCCCCTCACGTGCCCGATCCGGGAGGCGGTGCGCGGGTTCACCCCCTGGAAGACGTCTTCGACGGCGATCGCGTCGACGCCCCCCTCCGCGAGGATCTCCGCGACCCCGGCGTGGATGCGCCGGAGCTTCTCCGCGAGCCTCGTCTCCCTTGCGGTTCGGATGGTCCCGGAGCGGATGTGCTCGATGCGGCTTCCGTCGAGACGGAGCAGAGCGAAGCCCGTGCTCGCGCCTCCCGGATCGATTCCGAGAACGACCATGGGCTTCTCCGGGCCGCTTTGCCGGCCCTACTCGGAACCCAACTCCTCCAGAATCTCGTCGGGAATGTCGAAGTTGGCGGAGACCTGCTGCACGTCGTCGTGCTCTTCCAGGCTCTCGACGAGCCTGAGGACGCGCCCCGCCGAGTCCCGGCCGATCGGGACCGTCGACTTCGGAAGCCGGGTGAGCGCCGAGCTCGCCGCGACGATCCCCGCCCCGCGAAGCCCCTCGCCGACCTTCGCCAGATCCGCGGGGGCGGTCGTGATCTCCCACGAGTCTCCTTCGTCCGACACGTCCTCCGCCCCCGCCTCGAGCGCGGCGGAGATGACCTCGTCCTCGCTCAGGGATCCCTTGTCGACGACGATGAGGCCTTTCTGCGCGAACATCCAGGAGACCGACCCGACCTCGCCCATCCGCCCGCCGTACTTCGTGAGGAGGTGCCGGATCTCGGACGCCGTACGGTTTCGGTTGTCCGTCACCGTTTCGATGAGGAGCGCGACGCCGCCCGGCCCGTACCCTTCGTAGGCCACCTCATCCAGCGTCACGCCTGGGAGATCGCCGGTTCCCTTCTTGATGGCGCGCTCGATGTTCGCGGCGGGCATGTTGTTGCTCTTCGCGTCATCGATCGCGTTCCGGAGGCGCGAATTACCGCTCGGGTCCCCGCCCCCGTGGCGCGCGGAGATCGTGATCTCCCGAATGATGCGGGTGAAGATACGGCCGCGCTCCGCGTCCACCTTCCCCTTCTTCCGCCTGATCGTCGACCATTTCGAATGACCCGACATGGAACACCTCGACCGGGACACGGTCCGCGACGGGCGCCTTCCGCGCCCGGTGCGCGCGCGATTGTAGCACACGCCGCGCGGCCGGACAACGCGCCGCGCGGCCCGCCCGGCGGATCGGCCGGGCTACGCCTCCTGCTTCTGCGCCTGCGATTCCGCGATCACCTTCTCGGCAATCTCCTTCGGCACGTCCTCGTAGTGAGAGAACTCCCTCTCGACCCCGCCCCGCCCCTGCGTGAGGGAACGGAGGTGGGTCGAGTACTTGTAAAGCTCCGCGAGCGGCACCTGCGCGCGAATCGCCTGGAAGGGTCCCTGCGACTCCATCCCGAGGATCTTGCCGCGGCGCGACGAGAGATCGCCCATCACGTCGCCCATGAACTCCTCGGGAACGGTCACCTTGACCACGTAGATCGGCTCGAGAAGAACCGGGTTCGCCTCGAGAAAACCCTTCTTGAACGCCATCGACCCGGCGACCTTGAACGAGTTCTCCGAGGAATCGACCGCGTGGTAGGAGCCGTCGAAGATGATCACGCGCAGATCCACGACCTTGCACCCGGCGAGAACCCCCTCCTCCAACGCCGCCACGACCCCTTTCTCGACGGCCGGGATGAACTTGCCCGGCACGACGCCGCCGACGACCTCGTCGACGAACTCGAAGCCGCTCCCGCGCTCCCTCGGCTCGAGCTTGAGCCACACGTCGCCGTACTGGCCGCGGCCTCCGGTCTGCTTCTTGTACCTTCCCTGGGCCTCGGAGCGGCCGCGGATCGTCTCGCGGTACGGGATTCTGGGCTTCACCAGCTCGACCTCGACCCCGAAGCGTTCCTTGAGGCGACGCGCCTGGATCTCGAGATGGAGCTCGCCGAGCCCGTGGATCAGGGTCTGGCGGACGTCCGGATCGAATCCGGCGCGGAACGTCGGGTCCTCTTCTTGAAGACGCCCGAGGCCGTTCCCGATCTTGTCCTCCTCCCCCTGGGTCTTGGCGACGACGGCGAACTCAATCACCGGCTTCGGGAACGGGATCGGCGGGAGAAGGAACGACCCGCTCGCCTCGCACACGGTGTCCCCCGCTCTCGTTTCGCGGAGCTTCACCGCCGCGCCGAGGTCGCCCGCTCCGATCCGCGGCGCGTCGACCCTCTCCCGCCCCTGGAGAAAGTAGAGCTGCCCCATCCGCTCCCCCTTCCCCTTGTTCGCGTTCGAGTAGTCGCTCCCCGGTTCGAGCGCGCCGGTGAAGACCCGGAAGACGGTCAGCTCTCCCATGTGGGCCTCGGAGACGGTCTTGAAGGCGAGCGCCGTGGTCTTCTTGGAGGAGTCGCCCACCTTGCGGGTCTCCCCTTCCGCAGAGACGATCTCGGGACGATCGAGCGGCGAGGGGCCCGCCTCGGCGATCGTATCGAGAAGGAGGTCGACCCCCACGAGCCCCGTGGAGGAGACGGCGAAGGCGGGGTGGAGTGATCCGGCCGCGATCCCCGCGCGGAGCCCTTTGGCGATCTCCTCCTCGGACAGCTCCCCCTTCTCGAGGTACTTCTCGACGAGCGAGTCGTCCGTCTCCGCGATCTGCTCGATCAGCTTCTCGCGCGCGCCCTTCGCGGCGTCCGCGTGGGAGGCCGGGATCTCGATCTCGGCCGCCTGCCCCGATCCGTCGTTCGCATAGCGATAGGCCTTCATATGCAAAACATCGATAACGGAAGAGAATGAAACCCCCTCGTCGATCGGGATCGTGACCGGAACGGTGCCCGGAACGAGGCCCTTGCCGACCGAATCGAGAGCCTTGTCGTAGTCGGCGTGCTCGCGGTCGAGACGGTTTACGACGACGAACGCGGGGAGCTTCCGGGCGCGCGCGAACTGATAGCCTCTCTCGGTCCCCACCTCCACACCGGACTGCGCGTCGATGAGCAGGAGCACGGCGTCGGCGACCTGCGCGGCGGCGACCACGTCCCCGATGAAATCGGCGTACCCGGGCGTGTCGATGAAGTTGATCTTCCGCTTCTTCCACTCGACGAAGCCGAGGCTGCTCCTGATCGTGATCCTCCGCTTCTTCTCCTCGTCGTCGGAGTCGAAGTGGGAGGTTCCGTCCTCGACCTTGCCCAGGCGGTTCACGGCCTGGCCGACGAAAAGAAACGCCTCGGCGAGCGATGTCTTGCCCGAGCCCCCGTGGCCGATGAGGACCAGGTTCCGCAGGGCCTCCGTTCCGTACTCTTTCACGACGCATCTCCTTTTGCCTATGGCATTTACCGCAGAATAAACAGAGTAGCACGCGGCCTAGGGGCTGTCAACCGGAGGGCGCGGCCCGCTCCGGGCCTCCGGGCCGCTCCCGGAGGAGGATCCGGACGAGGCCGGCGTAGAGAAGGAGAACCCCGATCGTGACCGCCCCGAGGGCCTGGAAGAGGTCGCCGAGATGCCGGCCGACGATGCCGTCCACGGTAAGCGTGGCGGCGGCGAACGACAGGGCGAAGAAGAGGAGGCTTCCCGGGTCCCGGCGGGGCCCCAGCGCGTCCGCCCCGAGAATCCCGTAGCCGAGAAGGAGGACGACGAGGTGCGGCTTGCTGGTCTGCGGCGAGAAGAGGAGCATGAGGGTCGTGACGACGGCCGCCTCGCGCACGAGAACCCGGAACGGCGTTCGCCCCCACCCCCGCCTCGCCAGCAGAAGAAGCGGGAGGAGGAGGATCGCTTCCGCCGCGTAAACGAGCCGAGAGACGGCGCGCGGGGAGAGCGAGGCAATGCTCACGCTCACCGTTTCCGGGAGTCCCGAGGCGCCCTTGATCCGCACCGCGGCGCCGGCGAAGAACCGGAAGAGGGTCGCGGAGAGCGACTGGTTGAGAATGCCGCCGGGCGCCCAGATCTTCCCCCCCGTCGCCCACGGCGTCCCCCCCGACCACGGGGCGACGCGGCGGATCACGAGATCGTTCCATTCGCGGAGGAGAAGCCCGTCCCGCGCCGGGGAGAGGAGAAGATCGGGGAGAACGAGGAGAGACACGAAGACGAGCGCCGCGAGGACCCCGACCCTCGCCTTCCGCTTGAAGAGGAGAAACGCCACGAAGAGAAGCGGGGTGAGCTTGGCGGCCGCCGCGGCTCCGAGCGAGACGGCCGCGGCCGTCTCGCGCCCTCTCCTGATGAGCTCGAGCGATCCGAGAACGCCGAGGGCGACCGCGAGGTCGAACTGCTCGTTCTCGAAGTGGGAGAGAAGGAACCGGGAGATCGCCGCGATCGCGAGGAACCAGAGAAGCACCGGGCGGCGGACCCCGGCCGTCTCCTCGCGGAGGAGGCTCCGGACCACCCGAAAGAGGAGGAGGAAGAGGAGTGCGTGGGTCGCGAACCAGGCCGCCTTCGCGACGGGAAAGGGGAGCGCCGCGTAGGGGGCGACGAGGAGGATGAAGAACGGGGGGTAGGTGATCGCGTACGGCTCATCGACGTAGACCGGCCCCCCGGCCAGCGCCGAGACGGTTCGTGCATGAAAGTTTCGGAAGTCTCCCGCTTTTCGTTGAACCTTGATCCCGTACGCGAAAAAGAGAAGGAGGAGGAGCGCGAGAACGACGCGGCGCCTCCCCTTCGACATCCGATCCCCCTTCGCCCGGAGAGAGCCGGGCCCGACTAGCAAGCAAGACGCTTCGCCGCGTCCGCGGCCAGCTTTCGGGCCCCCTCGCGCTCGTCCGTCTCCAGCCGCGAGAGGAAGCGGGCCACCGCGGGGCCCTGTCTCCTTCCGGCGGCCACGAGGAGCGCGATCACGGCGCGGCGGACGTCGGCGTCCGGATCGCCGGCGAGGCCGCGCGCCAGCTGGAGCCCCTCGAAGAGCTTCTCGGGGGCCTTTCCCCTCCCGAAGAGGGTCGCGAAAGACGCGGGGCCGAGCGCCCGGAGGCGGGGATCCGGGCCGGCGGACCAGGCCTGAAACGCCCGGGACCAAGAGTCGGCCGCCCCCTGTTCCATCGCGCGCGCGAGCGCGTCCGCCACCGCCTCGCGGACCGGCGCGGCTTCGGAGGCGGCGACAAACGCGCGGACCGCCTCCCACGACCGCTCCTCCTTCTCCTCGTCGTCCGTCGGCAGGAGGGGCGCAAGACAGAGAGCGGCAACGACCCGCGCCTCGGGAAGACCGGCCGCCCCGAGCGCCTCGACGAGAGGGCCGAGGACCTCTGCCTTCTTGACCGACTTCTGGAGTGTCTCCGCGGTCTCCACGAGCGGCTCGCGCGCGGCGCGGAGGCCGTTCTTGCCCGGCGGAACGGTTGGATCCGGGAGCAGGAGCGGGGCGAGAGACCGGGCGACCTCTCCGGCGTTCTCGGGCGTCGCCCCCTCCACGGCCTTCGCGACCGCCCCCCGCAGGGCCTCGCGTTCCTCCCGGGTCATCTTCTTCTTCTCCATGTGCTGTCCTCCCGAGCGAGCGTAGCGAAGGGGCGCTCGGGGGGTCAAGGACCGGCCGGAAGAAAAGGGTTGCCTGATCCCGGCGCTTCTCCTAACCTCTGCTTGTCTGGAACACAGATGAGGTCCCGGCCTCTTCGGGGTCGCCCATGGAAACCATCCATCTGTCCGATTACCTCGATCCGAACTCGCTTGCCCTTTCGCTGAAGGCGGGCACGAAGGACGAGGTTCTCGAGGAGCTCGTCGGCCTCCTCCCGATCGACGCGGGGTCCCGCAACATCGCCCTTCATTTGGTCAAGTCACGCGAGGAGCTCGGGTCGACGGGCGTCGGCAAGGGAATCGCCATCCCCCACGTCCGATCGACGATCTTCCCGAACATCATGCTCGCCTACGGACGCTCGGAGAAGGGAATCGACTTCGGGGCGGTGGACGGCCAGCCGGTCCACAACTTCTTCCTCGTCGCCTCCCCCCCGATCGATCCCTCGAATCTCTACCACCCGATCCTGGCGCAGATCGTCCGGCTCGTCCGGCTGGCCAGGAACCGGAAGAAGCTCACAGAGAGCGCGTCGAAGGCCGAGCTGCTCAACCTGATCGACGAGCTGACCGCATGAAGGAGAGAGACCGGTGAAGGAGGAACTCGAGTACCTGGTCATTCTCAACGATATCGAGCTCCTGATCGACGACCTCGGGAGCGGAACCGACGCGATCGAAAAGCAGCTCGGGTTCGACGTGAGCCGCAAGGAGCACCTCGAGGCGGCCCGCGAGCGAACCCGCGAGAAGTGCAACCCCGATCTTATCAGGCGGTACGACCGGATCCGGAAGAAGTACGGGAAGGTGATCGCGCCCGTCTTCGACGGGATCTGCTACGGCTGCTTCCAGAGGCTCCCCACCCAGCTCGCCCAGGTGAACCGGAACGAGGAGATCCTCTCCTGCCCCCACTGCGGGCGCTTCCTTTACTTCATGCGATAAGAAAGAGCGCCGGGGGGACCGCGGCGCCCTCGGAAACTCCAGAAGGCCGGCCTTTCTCACTCGCAGAACGGCGAGCAGGGCCCCTCGCCGATCACCTCGCCGGGGATCCCGACCCGGACGAGGCCGGCCGCGTAGGTAAACGTGTCGACGAAGTTCACCACTCCGTTGCAGTTGTAGTCCGCCCAGTAGTCGCTCCCGCCCACGTGCAGGATCGGGGCGTAGATGAAGGTATCGAGGAAGTTGACGATCCCGTTCCCGTTGATGTCCGGCGACTTCACGCACATCTCCACCCCTTCCGCCGGAACGAGGACGAAGCCTCCGGCGCCGGTGACGACCGCGTATCCGGAGAACCCAACGCACCCGCACCCGCCGCCGGAGAACTCGACGAGGACCGCGCCGTCGTCTCCGGTTATCACCGGCACCGGGCCGAGGGTGTCGATCGTGTCGCGCTTCACCTGCGTGTCCTCGATCCAGGAGACGTAGGCCCGCTCCGATCGAGACAGCGTCCAGGGCGGGTTCTTCGGAATCCCCTGAAAAAGGCCGACGACCTCGAGCGAGCATTCCGGACAAGGCTCGTTCTCCGCCCCGCGCAGGGTGACCTCGACCGTGAACGTCGAGAACAGATTCGAAGCGATCCCCGGACACCAGTTCATCGTGCCGGTGACCCCGCAGGCGTCCCGGTCGAAGACACCGAGCGTGATGATCGAGTTCTCGTCCAAGGGGGGACACTGCGCGAACAGAAAGCCTGCTGAAAAGAAGAGCAGCAGGATAGCGGCTGGGAGCCTCATGGTACCGCCTCCTCTCGGTTGAGTGGTTTGTCGATGAAGGAAACGCCCGACCTCCTTTTGATTTTACCGCGCAATGACTCCCCTCTCAACCGCCGAGGATCGAATCGTCTCACCGGGTGAAAAGGTAGACACGCAACGGACCGATGTCCGAACTCGGGCGCGGCGCGAGGTGCGTCTCGGCCCCGTCTTTCCCCTTTTCCGGGCGGCGCGACGTTGTGCTAACATTCCGCTCTGAATCGGAATCGGATCCCAGGAGCCGCCCGGGAGGGGAATCGAGACGATGAGCCGCGCGCTCTCCCCGAATCAGCACGCTCTCCTCAGGGCGCTCGCCGGCCAGGACCGCCCCCTCCTCCTCCCCGATGTCGCAAAGGCCGCCGGGATCGACCAGTCCCTCATCGCCGCGGCCGCGCGGGAGATGGAGGGGCGCGGCTGGGTGAGCGTCTCGGAGGAGCCGTACGAGGAGGTCGCCCCCCTCGAGGCTGGGCGCGCCTTCCTCGACTCGGGCGAGAAGCTTCCCGAGATCCGGATGGCGGAGGTCCTCGCGCGGGACGGTCCTCTCCCCCTTCCCGACCTCGCCTCGCGGCTCGGGCTCGACCCGACCGAGGCGGGAAAGGTCCTCCGCTTCCTCTTCTCGAAGGGGCTCGCGCGAAAGGCGGGGGGCGCGCTCGAGCCGGCCGGCGCGGGCGGCCGGTCCGAGTGGGACGACGACGCCCTTCTCGAGAGGATTCGCGGCGCCGACCCGGCGGTCCTGGAGCTAGCGGAGGAGGAGGCGAAGCGCCTGTCCGGGGCGCTCGCGGAGCTTCGCGCGCGCGATTTCGTGAAGGTCCGAACCCGCGTGCGGCGTCTTCTCCGCCTCACCGATCGCGGACGGGAGGAGATCGCGCGGGGGATCGAAGCGAAGGAGGAACGGAACCAGCTCGACCCGGAGATGCTCCAGAGCGGGGCGTGGCGGGAGGCGGTCTTCCGCCCGTACGACGTCACGCTCGACGCGGCGGAGGCCTTTCCCGCCAAAGAGCACCCGATGAGGCGGATCATCGAGGAGACCCGCCGCGCCTTTCTCCACATGGGGTTCGAGGAGGTGCGCGGCCCCCACGTGGAAAGCGCCTTCTGGGATTTCGACGCGCTCTTCCAGCCGCAGGACCACCCGGCGCGCGAGATGCAGGACACGTTCTACGTGAACCGCCCCGCGCGCTTCGAGCTTCCCGAGCGGGAGATCGTCGAGCGCGTGCGCGCGACGCACGAGGACGGATGGGAGACCGGATCGATCGGATGGCGCTACCGCTGGGACGAGGAAACCGCGAGGAGGGTCGTGCTCCGAACGCACACGACCGCGGCGACCGTCGCGGCCCTCCGCGAGGACCCGAGGCCCCCGCGCAAGGTCTTCCTCGTCGGGCGGGTCTTCCGGCGGGAGAAGATCGACTACAAGCACCTCCCCGAGTTCCATCAGGTGGACGGCATCATCATCGACGGGAAGGCGACTCTTTCTGCGCTCCTCGGCACGCTCGCCGAGTTCTACCGCCAGATGGGCTTCGAAGGCGTGAAGTTCCGTCCCGACTTCTTCCCCTACACCGAGCCGAGCGTCGGGGCGTTCGTCCGCCTGCCGGGCCGGGAGGGGTGGTTCGAGCTCGGGGGCGCCGGGATCTTCCGGCCCGAGGTGACCCAACCCTTTGGGTGTGAAGTACCTGTTCTCGCGTGGGGGCTCGGCCTCGAGCGCCTTGCGATGATGCGCTACGGCCTCACGGACATCCGGAAGCTCTACTGGAGCGACATCCGCTGGCTGGAGGAGACGCCGCTTTGCCTGTAGTCGCCGTTCCGACCGAACCGCTCCGCCGGCTCATCGGCTCCCCGGTGTCGGACGAGAAGCTCTGGGACCTCCTCGAGCGGCTCGGCTGCGACGTGGAGGGCTTCGCGCCGGTCCGGCGCCTCCGCTGCCCCTCGTGCGGGACCATCGTCGAGCGGACCGAGAAGGACGAGCTGCTCGGCGCGTGCCCCGAATGCCGCAGCGAGGCGAAGGGGAGGCCGGACGCGTTCTGGATCGACCTCGGCACGGAGAACGCGATCCGGATGGACCTCCTTCCGGTCCGCCCCGATCTCTTCGACGCCGGAGGGCTTGCGCGCGCCCTCCGCGGTCTTCTCGGGATCGAGAAGGGGCTCGCCAGATACGTACTCTCTCCGGCGACGATCGAGATTCGCGTCGATCCGGCCCTCTCCGAGCCGGACTCGTACCGCCCGCACATCGCCTGCGCGGCGGTTCGCGGCATCCGGCTCGACGACTTCACGATCCGGGCGATCATGAAGCTCCAGGAGGACCTCCACTGGGCGCTCGGGCGGGACCGCAAGTTCGCCTCGATCGGCGTTTACGATCTCGGGACGATCGAGGGGCCGATCCGCTACCGGCCGGTCGCTCCGGATGAGATCCGTTTCGTTCCCCTCGCCTCCGCCGACGGCCGGTCCTTGACGCCCAAACAGATCCTCGAGGAGCACCCGAAGGGAGCCGCCTACCGCGCGCTCCTCGCGGGGCACCGCCGCTATCCGCTCCTCGAGGACCGGAACGGCAGGGTCCTCTCGCTCCCTCCGATCATCAACAGCCTGGAGACGGCGATCCGCCCCGAGACGAACGGCCTCTTCATCGACGTGACGGGGATCGAGGAGCGCCCGGTCGAGAAGGCCCTCGCCGTGATCGTCACCTCGCTCGCCGAGCTCTTCCCCGGGGCGGGGGTGGAGAGGGCGGCGATCCTGCGGGGGGAGGATCGCCGGGAGACCCCGGATCTCGCGCCTTCGGTCTTCCGCTTCTCGCCTCGCGGCGCGGCGAAGCTGATCGGAGTCCGGATCGGGGCGGCCCGGGCGGTCCGTCTTCTCGAAAGCATGCGGCACGGCGCGGAGCGGGAGGGGGACCAGGTCCGCGTCTCCGTCGCGGCCTACCGGAACGACGTCCTCCACGAGGTCGATCTCATCGAGGACGCGGCGATCGCGATCGGCTACGACGCGATCCCGCGCCGGCTCATCCCGAGCTTCACGCTCGCCCGCGAGCGGCCGGAGAGGGTGCTCGAGCGAAAGGTGCGCGGGGCGATGCTCGGGCTCGGATTCTCCGAGGCGATGAGCCTCCTCCTCACGAACGAGAAGGACCTCTACGAGAGCGTGCGCGCCGAGGACCCGGAGGACTCGGTCCGCACGGAGAACCCGGCGTCGATCGAGCAGGCGATCGTGCGGACCGCGCTCGGCCCGGGGCTCCTCCGGCTTCTCGGGAAGAACCGCGGGGCGGGCGTTTCCCACCGGCTCTTCGAGGCGGACGTGGTCGTTCGCCTCGAAGCGGGCGAAGCGGAGCCGGTCGAGAGGCTCCATGTCGCCGCGGTGATCCAGGACCGGAGCGCCGGGTTCGCCGACATCAAGTCGGTCGCCGTCGCGCTCGGGAAGGAGATCGGGAAGGATTTCGTTTTCCGTCCGTCGGCGTGCCCGCTCTTCCTCGAAGGACGCGGGGCGGACCTCTGTGAGGGAGAGCGGAGAGCCGGCCACGCAGGCGAGGTTCACCCCGAGGTCCTCGAGAACTTCTCCATTCACTTCCCTGTGGCGATCCTCGAGATCGAGCTGGATGAAACGAGGTTCTCCCCGGCGGGCAGCGCGGAGGAACGAACATGAACAGCCAGGGATGCGTCCCGGTTCCCTACGACCGCGAGACGGTCGCGCGGATCGTCCGCGAGACGGGGATCGATCTCCGGACCGCATCGATCCGCGAGATGAACCGGGTCGTCAACGAGATTGAGAAGGAAATCGGCGCACGGTTCATCCGGATGGAGTTCGGAATCCCCGGGCTTCCGCCCCACCCCATCGCGATCGAGGCGGAGATCGAAGCGCTCCGCGACAAGGGGCTCGCCCAGCACTATGCGCCCTTCGACGGCGTTCCCGCGCTCAAGGAGGAGGCGTCCCGCTTCGCGAAGCTCTTCATGAACCTCGATCTCCCGCCGGTCTCGTGCGTGCCGACGGTCGGCGCCATGCAGGGGTGCTTCGTGAGCCTCGCCGTGGCCGGGCACGTCGACCCCGCGAAGCGAACCGTCCTCTTTCTCGAGCCCGGCTTCCCGGTGAACAAGCAGCAGTGCCGGTTCCTCGGGTTGAACTACGACCGGATCGACATGTACGACCATCGGGGGGAGAAGCTCGTCCGCGCGCTGGAGGAGAGGCTCGGGCGCGGCGACGTCGCGGCGGTTCTCTGGTCGAGCCCGAACAACCCCGCCTGGATCATCCTTTCCGAGGACGAGCTCCGCGGGATGGCCGAGGTGATGGACCGGCACCGCGCGATCGCGATCGAGGACCTCGCCTACTTCGGGATGGACTTCCGGAAGGACTACGGCAAGCCGGGAAAGCCGCCCTACCAGCCGACGATTGCCCGTTACATGAAGCGCTGCTTCGTGATCGTCTCGAGCTCGAAGGCGTTCAGCTACGCCGGGCAGCGCGTCGCGATCACCTATGTCTCCCCCCACCTTCTCAACGAGGAGTCCGCCCACCTCGAGAAACATCACGGGACGCGCAGAATCGGATACGCGTTCATTCACGGCGGCCTCTACCCGATGACCGCCTGCATCGCGGAGGGGCCGCAGCACGGGCTCGCCGCGCTGCTCAAAGCGGTGAACGACGGCACGATCCCCTTCCTCGAGGACGTGAAGGAGTACGCGAGGCGCGCGGCCGCGATGAAGAGGGCGTTCCTCTCGAACGGTTTCCGCCTCGTCTACGACAACGACCTCGGCGAGCCGCTCGCCGACGGGTTCTACTTCACGGTGAGCCACCCCAAGTTCGCCGAGGGGTGGGAGCTGGTCGCCGAGCTTCTCCACTACGGGGTGAGCGCGATCACGCTCGCCTCGGCGGGGAGCGTCCGGACCGAAGGCCTCCGCGCGTGCACGTCGCTCACCACCCTCGACGAGATCCCGGAGCTCGAGGCGCGGCTGAAGAGGTTCGCCGAGAAGCAGTAGCGGCCGGAACGAGGCCGCGTTCGATCTCCGTCCCGCCCCAGAGCCCAGTCCCCATAACGAATTGCATTCAAAACAGTTGGAATGGCGACCCTCCGCCTCGCCACCCCCGCTGATCCTCCAGCCGGGACCCCGCCCGGCCGATACGTGGGGGAGGGAAAGAAGGCGAAGGCACCCGGGCCGGCCGAGGGAGCCCCGGGCATGCGTTCGCGTGGCGGCAAGAAGGACAGGAGGGTCGGTCTATGCTTCGTACGTCAATGATCGTTGCGTTCGCGTCGCTCGCCTTGGTCGCCGGGAGCGCACTCGGCGTCCTCCAAAGCTTCGAGGGCCCCCCGGCCGGAACGGTTGTCGCGGGCCAGCAGCCCGGCGGCGGGACCGCATCGGGAACGCTCTTCAGCGGCATCACCCTGACCGTCGTGAACAACGGGGGAGGGCCCAACTCGCTCATCATCTTCGACTCCTCCGCCCCGACCGGAGAGGACCCCGACCTCGGCACGCCGAACTCCGACTTCGGCGGCCCGGGAATCGGGGCGGGCGGGCGGGCCGGCCAGCCCGGCGAGAACAACACGGCCTACGGGAACCTCCTCATCATCGCGGAAGACATCGTGGATGTCTCGCCGCCGGACGGTCTCGTGGACGATCCCGACGATGAGACCGGCGGCGGGGTCGTCACGATCGACTTCCAGACGCAGGTACTCGTCGAGCGGGTCGTCCTCATCGATGTCGAGGAGTGGAAGACGACGACCCTTCGCCTCTTCGATGGCGTCAACCTCGTGGGAGAGACCCTCGCGCTCGCACTCGGGGACAACTCCGTCCAGGAGCTCGCCCCTGCCGAGCCGGTCGGCTGCACGCGCGCCGAAGTGGCCACGGTAGGCAGCATCGGGATCGGAGAGATCGAGTACCGCGAGATCACGACCTCGACCGAGCGCCGGTCGTGGGGAGACGTGAAGAAGTCGTTCCGCTAGACGGAGGACCTACACGGAGGGGCCGGTTCCAGGCGAGGGGCCGGCCCCTTTGCTTCTCCCCGCCGCGCCGTCCGGGGAGACCGCACGGGCCGCTCCGGCCGAAGAGACCGCGAGCCCCATCACCGCCCACAAGAGCGTGATCACCTCGACATCCCCGAGGTTCCACTCGACGAAACCGTTCAGAACGAATCCGGTCCACACGGCAACGGCGCCTGCAGTGAGAGCGCGGAAAACGGGCCGGCCGTCCCTCGACTTGCCATGGGCACGCAGCAACCAGAGCAGGAGCGAACCGAACAGGTAGACCCAGGCGGCGAAGCCGAGGATCCCCATGCTCGCCAGAACCTGGATGGGAACACTGTGCAGATGAACCGCCCTTTCCTCCGAGTCCGGGTCCTGATAGTCCGCGTAGATCTCTCGCATGCCCGCGAGCCCGACCCCGGTCCATGGATGGTCGCGAAAGATCTCGATCCCTGCCTTCCACATGAAGAGGCGCTCCCGGTTTCTCGGGTGGTCCGGGCGGACCGCGGAGAGTGCGGTGTCCCGCGGCTTCCCCGGAAACGCGAGGAGTACGGCGAGCAGGAGGATCGGAATCAGAACCAGGCGCCTCCGCACGAGAAGGACGAGGGCGAGCAGACCGCCGAGGAGACCGAGCCAGGCCCCTCTCGTATCGGTCAGATACAGCGCGGCAAGGAGGACCGGCAACAGGAGACCGGCGATCCATGGAAGCGCGCCTCCCACGCGCCTGTGGAAGAGGAGCGAGAAGGCGACGAGGGAGATCATCATCAGGATCCCGCCCGTGCTCATGTAGTTCCCGACGAAGCCGCCGAGCCTCGTCGATGGGTCGTTCCCGTAGTAGAAGATTCCGTAGGCCGCCGTGATACCCCCCCCGACAACCAGCGCCCCCGCGGCGTAGCGAATCCGTTTGCCCCGGTCCAGAAGAACCGGGAGGAAGAAGAGGAGGCCGAGGAGAAGCAGCT
>JBDRFQ010000313.1:0-4503 GCA_043818685.1 Candidatus Eiseniibacteriota bacterium | reverse complement strand
GCATGGGCGTCTGGGAGGTGCTCTCCAGGCTCGAGATCCTGCCTCCCCTCTTCTTCCCTCCTCCCTCCTCGGTCGCGATCGCCCTCGGGAAGATGTTCGTTTCGGGAGAGCTTGGGCGCCATCTAGAGGGAACCCTCTCGCGCGTCGCCCTCGGCTTTCTTCTCGGGGGGATTCCCGGCTTCTTCCTCGGGATGTGGATGGGGTGGTCCCGCGGCGCGCGCCGCGTCCTCGATCCGCTCGTCGCCGCCCTGCACCCCGTGCCGAAGATCTCGATCTTGCCTATCATCATGATCGTCCTCGGAATCGGCGCCGCGTCCCGTATCTTCGTCGTGGGCGTGGCCGCCTTCTTCCCGATGCTGATCAACACGATGGAGGGGGTGCGGCAGATCCACCCGATCTACTTCGAGGTCGCGCGCAACTACGGCGGCGGACCGCTCCAGATCCTCTGGAGGGTGGTCGTTCCGGGCAGCCTGCCGTTCGTGCTCGCCGGCATCCGCCTGGCGCTGAACGTTGCGCTCGGCCTCACGATCGCCGTTGAGCTCGTGGCCGCCGAGAACGGAATCGGGTCGATGATCTGGCTTGCGTGGCAGACCCTCCGCGTGGAAGATCTCTACGCGGGTGTCGTCCTGGCGGCGGTGATCGGGATCGGCATCCGCCTCCTCGTCCAGTTCCTGGCGGCTCGGTTTGTTCCGTGGCAGGCGGAACTCAATCGGTGAAGCACGAACCGGAGGCAGTCTCAATGTTTCGGTTTCTCCCCCTCGCGTGTCTCGCTGCAGCCTTCCCCGCGGTCCTCTTCGCGGAATCGGGGGACTCGGAGATGCCTGAATTCCGGGGAAGAAAGGTCGTGGTCACCGCCACGCGATCCCCGCAGAACATCGAGGACCTCGCGGCGAACGTCACCGTTCTTGGGGAGGAGGAGCTCCGCCTCTCCGCTTCGCAGAGGCTCGACGGCTTTCTCCGCCAGGTGCCCGGGTTCAGCCTGCTCCGCCAGTCCACCAGCATCGTCAGCGCGCCCGCGATCCAGGGCGTCTCCCTCCGAGGCACCGGGGCGACCGCCCCGGGGAGAACGCTGGTCCTCCTGGACGGCGTGCCGCTGAACGATCCCATCCGAGGACACGTTGTCTGGAGCCGGATCCCGATCGGCAGCATCGAGCGGATCGAGGTGGTCAGGGGGGGCGGCTCGGGGATTTGGGGGAGCCAGGCGATGGGGGGAGTCATCCAGATTCTGACGAAGCATCCCGAGGGGAGAAGCCTGCGGTTTCGCGGGCAGGGCGGCAGCTTCGGGACAGGGGAGGTCGATGTATTCGCGAGCGAGGGGAGCGGTCCCTTCACCTTTTCGGTCGGCGGGAATCGGTATGAGACCGACGGGTACCACATCCTCCGCGAGGATCAGAGGGGCGCGATCGATCGCCCGTCCTTCGTGGAGCACGGCACGGCATACGGGAGGGTTGACTACAGGCGTTCGCCGCGCGCCCGTCTCTACCTGCAGGGGAGCTACTTCGAACTGGACCAGGGGACGGGAACGCCCCTCGGGTACTACGGTCTGATCACGCGCACGCTGGGAACGGGCGGCACCATCACGACGGCGGGCGGGAACCAATGGACCACGGATCTCTTCTCGTCGTTCACCTCCTACAACGGCTACGCGACATCGGTGTCGAACGATCGAAGCACCGAGAGACCGACGTACAACATCTTCCACTCTCCGACGAACACGCTCGGCGCGAGCCTCCAGTGGGCCCGCAAGATCGGGAACGCCCACCATTTCTCGGCGGGCACCGACTACCAATGGAACGATTGCAGGAGCAGGCGGGAGGACGGCTACAGCTCCGCCAAGGGCGCGTTCACCGAAGAAGAGGACATCAAGGGAAAGCAGCAGCTGGCCGGCGTGTTCGTGCAGGACGTCTTCCGCCCCTCCCTTCACTGGCAGATCGTCGCAGGCGTGCGCCTCGATGCGATCCGGAGCTCCGATGCGAGCGTTGCCCGGTCAGATCTCGAGAGCGGCGAGATCACGGAGAGCATCGACTACGCGGACGAAGCCCGCGTGATCGTCAACCCGAGCCTCGGCGTGGTTCGCCACGTGTCGAACCGGATCTCCCTCCGGGGGTCCGCATACCGCGCCTTCCGCGCGCCGACGATCGCCGAGCTCTACCAGGGCTTCTCCGGTTTCGGGGGGGTGGTGAACGCGGGCAACCCCGATCTCGACCCGGAGAGGATGACCGGGGGCGAGACCGGGGTCGACCTGCGGCTCGGCGGGGGCTTCGAGGCGCGCCTCACGGGCTTCTTGAACGAGGTGAATAACGTCATCACGCAGAGGACGATCGCATGGGCGGACGAAGAAGAGGAGACGGTGATCGGCCCGTGCGGAACCGTCCCCGCGGGAGGCGTCTGCCGTCAGACGGACAACCTGGGGCGGGTCCGCTCCCGGGGCGTGGAGCTCGAGGCCGCCTTCCGCCCCTACCGGAGCTGGCTTCTCTCCGGAAGCTACATCTATGACGACGCCGTCCTCCTCGACCCGGACGACCCGTCGCTGGAGGGGAACCGGGTCCGGCAGGTGCCCCGCCACCAGTTCGTCCTCCGAACCGCGTTCGACATGCCTTCTTTCTTTTCGGGCTCTCTCCAGGGGCGGTACGTCGGAGAGCGCTTCGAGGACGATCAGAACTCGCTCCGCATGGACGAGCTCTTTGTCGTCGATCTGTTTCTGTCGCGGAGAATCCTCCCGTGGTGGGAGGCCTTCCTCGCGGTCGAGAACCTCTTCGACACCGAGTTCGAGGTGAGACGGACGACAAGCGGCCTCGCGGAGATCGGAGCGCCTCGATTCGTTCAGGGAGGGATCCGCCTCAGCCTCTGAACTCCCTGCCGATCCGGATGTACTCGCGCGCGGCTCGGTTCCCGCCGGGGAGCAAGACCCAGAGGGCGGCGTACCCGATGCCGAAGAGAAGCGCGTGGAGAACGGCCGCGGCCGGCAGGCTCTCCAGCCGGACTCCCGACTTGAAGAGGAGGAGAACCCCCGCGGCGCCGAGGGAGCCGGCCGCTGGTCGTCCGAAGACGTGGAGAAGATCGACCGGGCGGAGCGGCGTCCCCCGGAAGCAGTAGAGCACCCCCGGGGGGAGGAGAAGCAGGCTCGCGACCGAGTAGGCCGCGGCGACTCCGACCGCACCCCACCCGAGACCCACCGCGAACGCGGCCACCGTGACGGCCGCGGACACGAGCTCCCAGCGGAGCTGGCGATCCGCCCGCCCGAGCGAGACGAAGCACCAGTGGAATCCCATCTGGAAGAGAGCAGCGAGAGCGACGGGAGCGAGCAGGCGGAAGATCGGAATCGCGGGGGTCCATTGCGGACCGAGCAGGAGGAGGATGACCTCGGACGCGTCGATGAAGAAGAAGACGATGACGGGAACCCCGAGGGACGCGAGGATGGCGAGGCCGGTTCTGAAGTAGGTTCGGAAGCGCGCCGGCTCCCCCTGGAGGCGGCTCAGGACCGGAACGGCGACGCGCCCGACCGGCCAGGAAGCCAGCTGGAACGGTGCGGCGAGCCACCCGCACGCCTTCGAGTAGAGGCCGAGAACCCCCGCGCCCAGGACCCGGCCGACGAGGAAGCGGTCGGCGTTTCGGGATATGTAGCGCACGAACCTCGACGCCGTCAGGCGGCCCCCGAAACCGAGAAAGGCCCGAACCTCTTCGAAGCGAAACGTCGCGCTTGGCCGCCAGCGGCAGAGGCTCCACAGGAGCGCGGCCTGAACGGAGGCGGCCACGAAGCGCAAGAGGACGAGCGACCAGTACCGTGCCCCCTGATGCGCGAGGATCACCGCCGCGACGACCCCGGCGCCGAGGGATCCGACCTCGCACGCCGTCAGCGCTCCGAAACGCATCCGCCGGCGCAGGAGCGCTTGGTGCTGCGCCGCGAGTCCCTCGATGAACGTGAGTCCGCCCATCGCGACTCCGATAGCGGTGAGCTTCGGCTCGCGAAAGATCCGGGCGATGAGCGGCGCCGCGAGGGCGGTGAGGATCGCGAGCGAGAGGGCCACGAACACGTTCACCCAGAACAGGCTGCTCGCGCTCGGGTGGTCGAGTCTCTCGCTCTGAACGGCCGCGGTCGAGAGCCCGAAGTCCCGGACGATCGCGACGAAGCCCGTCACCGACGCGACCATCGCGACGAGTCCGAAGTCGCGCGGGGTAAGAAGACGCGCGAGAATCATCGTCGAGCCGACGACGAGAGCGAATCTCCCGCCGATGGAGACGAAGGTGAGGAGCCCGGCACGGACCGAGCGTCTCCGCAGATCCTCTCTCAGATCGTCCGTGTGGAAGTACCCTTCCAGCGGATCTCTCCAACGCCCGGCCCGAGTCGTGCCCGCCGGGCGTTCGAATCGGCATTCGGCTTCCCCGCCTCTGCCGGCGGGATCCGGAGCGCTCGCTGCGTCCCCATCAACACGGTCCCTCGCGACGACCGGATGGTAGCACGCGGGGAGAAGCCCCGAGGCGAGCTTCGCGCCGCTTTCCGGA
>JBDRFQ010000312.1:0-9725 GCA_043818685.1 Candidatus Eiseniibacteriota bacterium | reverse complement strand
AGATCTCGGTCGGCCCGCCCTACTTCAACCGGATCAACGTGCCGGTCGGGCTCTTCCTTCTCTTTCTGACCGGCCTCGCGCCGCTCTTGGCGTGGAGGCGGACGTCGTGGCCCAGCCTGAGGAGATCGCTCGCGTGGCCGCTCGCCCTGACCGCCGCGGCGGGCATCGCGCTCTTCCTTCTCGCCGTGCGGGCCCGGTACGCGCTCATCAGCTTCAGCCTGTCGGTCTTCGTGGTGACGACGATCGTGATGGAGTTCTACCGCGGGGGGCGCGTCCGCCGGGAGCACCTCGGCGAGTCGTGGCCGCGCGCTCTCATGAACCTCTTCCTCCGGAACCCCCGGCGCTACGGCGGGTACGTCGTTCATTTCGGCGTCGTCCTTCTCTTCGTCGGGATCGCGGGCTCTTCGTACAACCGGAGCCGGGTGGAGGAGCTCGAGGTCGGCAGCGAGATGACGATGGGCGGCTACACGTTCCGGGTCGAGAGCCTCGAGGAGGACCAGACGCCGAACTACGACTTCGCGAGGGCGGGCGTCGTCCTGGAGCGGGACGGCAGGCGCCTGGGGACCTATTATCCGGAGAGGCGCTACTACCGCGCGAGCGAGCAGCCGAGCACCGAGGTGGAGATCCGTTCGACGGTTCGGGAGGATCTCTATATGGTCTATGCGGCGATGGGAGAGGGCGGCGGGGCGGTGATCCAGGTCTACCGAAACCCGCTCGTGCTTTGGGTTTGGGTCGGGGGCATCGTGCTCGTTCTTGGCGGGCTCGCCTGCCTGATCCCGACGAAGAGGGAGGCGGTTTCGTGAGGATTCTGTATCTCCTGGTGCCGCTCCTGTCTGTCCTCGCTCTCCTTCCGCCGCTCTTTCGACCCGGCATGGACGAGGGGGCGGAGCGCGAGAGCCGCCTTGATGCGCTTCGCGAGCGGAAGCGCGTGCTTCTCGCCGCGATCCGCGACCTCGACTTCGACCGGGAGATGGGGAAGCTCTCCGAGGCGGACCACGCGGCGGAGCGGGGACGCATGAAGGAGGAGGCCGCCGAGGTGATCGCGCGGATCGACCGCGAGGAGGCGAAGGGGAATGCGTAGCCTCCTTCTCTTCCTTCTGCTCGCGGCGCCCGTGCTCGCCGCGGCGGAGGACGGGATCGTCCGGGGCCGCGTGGTGAACGGGAGCGGCGGGCCGCTTCTCGAGGCGGTGGAGTTCCGCCTCGCCTCCTTCGGCGAGAAGGGGGGCGTCTGGCCGGTCGAGGACGGGGGGGAGGGCTTTCTCTTCGAGGGGCTGCCGACGGGAGAGGAGAACCCGTTCCTCGTCCACGCGTCCTACCTCGGCGTCGTCTACAACAGCCGCTTCCACCTTCATCCCGGCGAGGACACGACGATCGTCTTCGAGGTGTACGACACGACGAGCGCCGGCGCGGGGATCCGCGTGGAAGAGATGGAGATCGACCTTTCGCTCATCGAGGATCGGATCCGGCTCGACGAGGTGTTCCGGGTGGTGAACGAGACGAGCCCGCCGAGGACGGTTGTCGGCGCCGGGGGCACCTTCCGCGTCTTCCTGCCCGTGCCGGTCGGCGCGGTTCCCGATCTCGTGCTCGCCGCCTCGCGCGGGATCATGCCGGTGAGGCGCGATCCGATCCCGGCGGAGAGCGAGAACGAGGCGGCGCTCGACTACCCGATGAGGCCGGGGACGACGGCGGTGGCCGCGAGCTTCGAACTCCCCTACGCGGGCGGGTTCTCGTTCGACGCGAGGGTTCCCTACGACATCCCGCGGCTCCTCGTCGTCGCGCCGGCGGACATGCTTCTCGAGGGGGAGGGGCTGGCCCCGGCCCACGACGGCGGGGAGGGGGTCGGCGTCTTCTCGATGGAGGGGATCGCCGCGGGCGACCGGATCCGGTTTCGCGCCTCGGGCGGATCCCCGCCCTCGTCCTCGCCGGCCGCCGAGGGGATGCCCCCCGGGCGCGTCGTGACCGGAGCGCCTCCCTTCGCCGGAATCCGCCTCCCACTCATCGCGCTCATGGGTCTCTTCCTCTTCGCCGCGCTCGGGCTCGCGCTCCGGCCGCCCTCCCGGAGGGTCCGGTGATCTCCCCTCCGGCGATCTCGGGGGCGGGTGTTGTCCGCCGGTTCGGTTTCATCCGCGCTCTCGATGGGGTGACGGTCGAGGCGCGCGCTGGCGAGACGGTCCTTCTCCTCGGATCGAACGGAGCGGGGAAGACGACGCTTCTTCGGATCCTCGCCGGGCTCCTTCTCGCGAACGGGGGAGAGGTGTCGATCTGCGGATGCTCGCCGCGGGCGAACGAGAAGGACGTGCGCCGGCGAATCGGGTTTCTGTCGCACGAGCTCGCGCTCTACGGCGAGCTGACCGCGTCGGAGAACCTCCGCTTTTTCGGGCGCATCTACCGGCTAAGAGACCGGGAGGAGCGGGTGCGCGCGGCGCTTCGCGAGGCGGGGCTCGAGGCGTGGCGGGACGAGCAGGCGCGGGCCTTTTCCCGGGGGATGAAGCAGCGCCTCGCGCTCGCGCGCGTCTTCCTACACGGGCCGGACGTGCTCCTGCTCGACGAGCCGTTCACCGGGCTCGATCTCTCTTCGGCGCGTTCCCTGGCCGAGCGGCTTGCCGACGCCCGCGAGAGGGGCGCCGCCCTCATCCTCTCGAGCCACCGCCTCGAGGTCGCCGCCCCGCTCGGAGACCGCGCCGTGATCCTGAAAAAGGGGCGCGTCGTCGAGCGGGTCGATCTCGGGGGTCACACCGACGTCGAACGGACCGCCCGTCTCCGGGCTCTTCTCGAGGAGAAGGCGTGATGGACGGCCTCGCGCGAATCGGCGCCCTTCTCGCGAAGGACCTTCTCGTCGAGCTCCGAACGCGGCAGGGGCTCCTCTCGATGACGCTCTTCTCGATCCTCTCCGTCCTCCTTCTCGCCTTTGCCTTCGAGCCGACGCGGGAAGAGACGCGCTTCATCGCCCCCGGGCTTCTCTGGATCGCGTTCGCGTTCTCGGGGACGATCGGGCTCGAGCACACGCACGCGGTCGAGCGGGAGATGGGGGGAATGGAAGGGCTCCTTCTCGCCCCGATTGACCGGGGCCTGATCTACGTCGCGAAGCTTCTCGCGGGAACGCTCTTCATGTACCTGGCGGAGCTCCTCACGCTCCCCTTCTTTGTCCTCTTCTTCAACGTGGACATCCTCCCTCTCCTCCCGCGCATGCTTCTCTTGAACCTCGCGGGGACCTTCGGTTTCTGCTCGGTCGGGACCCTTCTCGTCGCGGTCACGGCGCGCACGCGGCTCAAGGGAGTGATCCTCCCGGTCCTTCTCTTCCCCGTGGTCGTGCCGGTGCTCCTCGCGGCGGTCGAGGGGACCGCGGCAATCTTCCGGGGAGAGTCGATGGGGAACGCGCTCAAGATCCTCGTCGTGTTCGACGCGGTCTTCGCGAGCGTCTCGTTTCTGACGTTCGGTTTCGCTTTGGAGGAGTGAACGTGGCAGGCGGCCGGAACCGGATCGATCTTCTCTTGATCCTCGTCCTCGGGGCGGCGATGGCGCTCGACCTCTACCTGATCTTCATCTACGCCCCGGTCGAGAGGACGATGGGCCTCGTTCAGAAGATCTTCTACTTCCATGTCCCCACCGCATGGGCGGCCTTTCTCGCGTTCTTCGTCGTGTTCGCCGCCTCCATCGGATACCTTGCCCGGCGGCGCGCGGCTTACGACCGCCTCGCCGAGTCGTCCGCCTCGGTCGGGGTTCTCTTCTGTACGCTCGTCCTCGTGACCGGCCCGATCTGGGCGAAGCCGGTGTGGGGCGTCTGGTGGACGTGGGACCCGCGCCTCACCTCGACGCTGGTCCTCTGGTTCCTCTACGTCGGCTACCTGCTTCTCCGCTCGTACGTCCCGGACGCGGCGCGGCGTGCGGCCCTCTCCGCGATTCTCGGAATCGTCGGATTTATTGACGTGCCGATCGTTTATGTGTCGATTCGGTGGTGGCGGACGCAGCATCCCTCGCCGGTCTTCGGCGGGGGAGAGGGGTCGGGCCTCGATCCCAGGATGCGCGTCGCGTTCTTCTTCTCCCTCGGTGTCTTCACCCTTCTCTACGTCGTTCTTCTCCGCCTTCGCATGGGCTACAAGGCGGCCGAGGCGCGCGCGGAGGCGGTGATCGATGAAAGGAGACGGTCCCTATGATCCGTCGATGGGCGGGGCTCGCCCTTCTCGTTCTCTTTCTCTGGTGGTTGCTCCCGGCCGGGGGCGCGTCGGCGCAAGGCGCCGCGGAGAAGCCGGAGCGGGAGTGGAGCCGGGGGAGAAACCCGGCGAACGTCCCCTTCCTCTTCTCGGCGTTCGTTCTCACGTGGGCCGCGATCTGGGTTTACCTCCTCGCGATTCACCGGGGGCAGCAGCGCCTGCGGAGGACGCTCGACCGCTTCGAAGAGGAGAGCACGTCCCGATGAGGCGGCCGTTCGCGCGCGCGGCTGAGATGGCGCGGGTCCGGCCGTCGCCCCACCGGCTCGCGCGGTCCGGCGGCTCTCTTGCCGGCGCACTTCTCCTCGCGGCCGCGGTCGCCGCTCCGCTCTTCGCGCAGTGGCCTCCCTGGCTCGTGGGGAAGGAGGCGAAGCCGCCGGTCTTTCCGGAGATCGCGGTCGATGCTGCCTGGCTCCGCGAGCACCTCTCGGAGGTGGTCGTCCTCGACGCGAGGAGCGGAGGCCGGCCGGGCGGGCACATCCCGGGAGCGATCGCCTTCGATCCGGCCGGGGTCGACGCGGGCTTCGCCCTCGGAGGCTCCGATGGGTCTCGCCTTCCGGCCGGGGGGGAGATCGTCTGTTACGGCAGCCGCGAGGACCCTGTTCCCCCGGCCCGTCTCTTCTGGCTTCTCGAGCTCGCCGGCCGCGATGGCGTCCTCTTCCTCAACGGGGGGTACGAGTCGTGGGTGGAGGGGGGCGGGGAGGTCGCCCGGTCGGAACGCGCCCGGCTCGTCGTCGAGCACGCCTCCCCGGTCGACTCCACGCGCGTCGCGACGCTCGCGTACATGCGGGAGCACCACGGAACCGGCGGGTTCGAGGTGATCGACCTCCGCGACACGACCTCGTGGGAGGGGAGCGATCGTCCAAGGCCGAATAACCTACGCCCGGGCCACATCCCGCACGCGCTCCCCTTCGATCCGCGCACCGTGATCGCGGAGGACGGCTTGATCCTCACGGGTCCCGAGATCCGCGCCGTCTTCGGCGAGGTCGGACCGAGGCCCTCGACGCGCATCGATCTCGAGTCGGAGATGCTCCTCTACGACGACGGCGCGAGCGGCGAGGGCGCCCTCGCGTACCTTCTCCTTCGGATGGCGGGGATCGAAAAGGTGCGCTGGTTCCCCGGAGGGTATCCCGAATGGGCGGCGGACCCGGCCCTCCCCGTGGTCCGGATCGTCGGCGCGCGCGAGGTCGAGGATCGGCTGAAGAGGAGGGAGCGGGGGCGCGGCGCCCCCGAGAGCGACCTCGTTCTCATCGACGTCCGCAACCGCCGGGACTTCGAGATCAACCACGTGCCGGGGGCGGTCTGCCTCCCTTCGCACCTCTTCCGTGACTCCCTCGACGTCTTCCTGGAGGAGGTCCGGCCGGGCATCGACCGGACCGCGACACCGCTCGCGACCTACTGCTACGGGGAGGACTGCATCCGGAGCCGTCAGTGCGCGACATGGGCGGCGCGCGCGGGTTTCCGCGAGCTTCTCTGGTTCCACGGCGGGATCCGCGAGTGGAAGGAAGAGCGCCTTCCCGTCGAGGGGAAGTTCGAGTAGAAAGAGAAGCCGCCCGGCGGTGCGCGCCGGGCGGCACGAGCGAAGCGGAAGCGCCCTTCTAGAAGAGATCGCTGAAGAACTTCTTCACCTTCCCCCAGCTCGTCTCCTCGGTCGCCGTCGGATCCGGCACCACGATGATGTCGAGCCCGACCCGATCGATGTGATGCCACGTGCCCTCGTAGGAAACGTAGTCGCACTCGCTCAGGACACCGTCGCCGTTGTCGTCCCAGTCGTCGATGTGGACGGTGTAGCAGTAGTCCGGGTAGACCATGTGCCAGTCCTGGCAGATCGGGTCGCCCGTCGGGTCGCCGACCGGCTCCCAGACATGGCCGTCGTCGGTGAAGTAGGTCGGCCCGACCCAGATGATGTGCCAGCGGACACCGTCGAGGATGATGTAGTCGCACACGGACACGGCACCGTCGCCGTTGTCCTGGTATGCATCCTGATGGTGCGGCACGCAGTAGTTCGGGTAGAGCTCGTGCCAGGTCGCGCAGTCTCCGGGGATCCCCTGAATCAGCTCGCCGCCCGACTCGAGATCGAGATGCATCTCGGGCGGGTTCGCACGGACGGATGCCGCGTCCCTTCCCGTCGCAAGAAAGAGCGCGACCGGTGCGACGAGAAGCACCGCGAGCGCGATCGAGTATCTACGTTTCATTCCGTTCCCTCCTCTTCACGGTTTGTCGGTTCCCCGCGCGCCGCGTCCGATCGGGACACCGGGCGGCGCGGCGGAGGCTCTTGGATGTCTCGAACCGGCGGTTCGGCGGCCGTCCACGGAGGCGAGCGATCGAGATGCGGGCGGGGGCTCTGCCGGTCCGGCCGGCACCCATCCACGGCCGGCTGCACGGAATCTCCGAATGCCCGTATCAAGGTAGCACCACCTCGGGGAAGCGGCAATCGAACCTCTCCGGATTCTCCCGTGCCGATCGACCACCGCAAGACATTGATTTCAAAGCCGTTACGGATCCCGCCCGCGAGGGCACCCGGAAACCGGCCCTGTGACCCGGGCGAAACCGCCTCCGGCCCGCCCCGCTCCGGCGAGGCCTGGATCAACGGCGGAAGAGGCTCTTGATCCTCCCCCACGATTCCTCCTCCGTCGCGGACGGAGCGGGCTCGACGATGATGTTCAGCTCGATCTTCTCGATGTGGCAGGCGATGCCGTCCATGACGACCACATCGCACGGGCTCAGAAACCCGTCCCCGTTGTCCTCCCACTCCTCGATGTGGTGCGGCGTGCAGAACTGCGGGTAGACCTCGTGCCAGGTCTCGCAGGTCGGGTTCTTGCCCGTCGGCTCCTTCTCCGGCTCGAAGGCGGCCGCCTCCGCGAGGCGCTTCACCCAGTAGGTCGGGCCGACCCATGTGATGTGGTAACGGCTTCCGTCGAGATGGATGAAGTCGCACGCGGAGAGGAGCGTGTCGCCGTTGTCCTCGATCGCGTCCTGGTGATGTTGGAGAGCCGGATTCGGGTAGATCTGTTTCCAGACCGAGCAGTCCGGCGGAAGGTCGTACCCGGAGGGCGCGCCCTTCGTCACAAGGAGCTCGAGATAGAGGTCGCTCACCGGAGCGCGCGCTGCTGGGTTCGTTGCACTCGCCGCCCAGAGGAGGAGGATCGCGGGGAGCGCCCCCGCAAACGCGAAGAGGATCTGTCGCTTTCGCTGCTTCATCGTCTGCCTCCTTCTCGGGAGCGCGCCCTCGGTCTCCCGAGACTCGATGCGAACAAGAACGTCGTTCGGCGTGCTGGCGTGCTTTCCCTCCCAGGGGCACGCGCGCGGCCGGCGCTTCCGATCTCTGCGAATGAGCGCGGAGCCTGCGGGCCCCTCCGTGTCGATGAGGTTCGTATACTCAATGCTTGTTACGCCCCGCCGGGAGCACCCGTCAAGGCGAAAGTGAGCCCGCCCGGTCGGAGGCCGGACGGGCTCTCGGCGCGAACGGGAGTCCTAGAACGTCTTGCGGAAGAGACCCTTCACCTTCCCCCACGTTCCCTCCTCGGTCGAGGTCGAGTCCGCGGGAACGACCGTGATGTTCAGGCGGATGTCGGCGGTGTGGCAGATCTGCCCGTTGACAGCGACGTAGTCGCATGGGGAGAGGACATCGTCTCCGTTATCGTCCCAGCTGTCCACGTGCGACTCCTGGCAGGACTGCTCCGGCGGGTAGATCGTGTGCCATGTCTCGCAGGTCGGGTCCCCGCCGGGCGACGGCCCGCTCGGCTCGAGCGCGCTCTGCCCGGTCGCGCAGTCGAGCCAGTAGGTGGGCCCGGCCCAGACGACATGCCAGCGAACGCCGTCGAGAACGATGTAATCGCAGGGAGAGACGTCGCCGTCGCCGTTGTCGATGTACTCGTCCTGGTGATGCGGCGTACAGTAGGCGGGGTAGATCTCGTGCCAGGTGGAGCAGTCCGGCGGGACGCCCTGCGCGGTCTTGCCGCCGTGGACGAGCTCGAGGTGGAGTTCGGCCTGATCGGCGCGCGCGACCGGCGCCTGCCGGGTCGCGCCGAGCACGAGGACGACGGGCAGCGCCAGCGCCATGGTGATGAGGATTCTCCGTTTCCGATGCTTCATCGGGGACCTCCTTCCCGAAGGCCGCGGCCTCGGGACGTTCGGGTACGACTGAGGCGTCGTGCTACGGAGGGGAGCAGGCGCTCATGCCGGGGGGGATGAACGAGCGGGACCGCCGCGGTGGGAGGACCGCTCGCTTCTCGATCGATCCGCCTCTCGTTCGCTGGCTGGTTCGCCGCGGTGGAATAAGAGAAGCTAATGAAAGTAATGGAAAGACTACGGGTCGCAGCCGGGTCCGGTCAAGCGGGAAATCTCTTCTTTCGGGTGCGTCTTGGAGTAGTGAATGTAATTCACCTGTCATTCATTTGCGCCGGCGGCCCGGCGCGGGCGGGATGACCCGGGGAGGCGGTGCGGGGTGAACCTCGGCGCACACATGTCGATTGCGGGGGGAGTGGACAAGGCGCTCGAGAGGGGACTCTCGATCGGGTGCCGAGCAGTCCAGCTCTTCACGAAGAACAACAACCGATGGGCCGGCAAGGCGATTGGTTTCGAAGAGGCGGCTCGCTTTCGCGAGGCGGCGCGCGCGTTCCGTCCGGAGTTCCTGATTTCGCACGTCGCGTACCTCATCAACCTCGCCTCGCCCGGGGGGGAGGTGAAGCGGAAATCGCTGGCCGCGTTCCGCGACGAGATGGAGAGGGCCGAGCTTCTCGGGCTCGCGGGTGTCGTGTTCCATCCGGGGAGCCATCTCGGCGCTGGTGAAGAGAAGGGGATCGGGCGGATCGCGCGGGCGCTCGATCGGGTCTTTCGGGAAACGCGCGGTTTCCGCGTTCTCGCGCTTCTCGAAACGACGGCCGGCCAGGGGACGAGCATCGGCTACCGGTTCGAGCAGCTGGATTCGATTCGCGCGCGCGTGCGCGAGCCGGAGCGCCTCGGAGTTTGCCTCGACACGTGTCATGTCTTCGCGGCCGGCTACCCGATTCACGAGAGGAGAGGCTTCCTCGACACGATGCGCGCGTTCGACCGGATCCTCGGGCTTGAGAGCCTCCGCGCCGTTCATCTCAACGATTCGGCGAAGCCGCTCGGGGGCCGCCGCGACCGGCACGCGCACATCGGCGAGGGAGAGATCGGCCTCGACGGGTTTCGTTTTTTCGTAAACGATCGCAGGCTTCGCCGCGTGCCGATGGTCCTCGAGACGCCGAAGTCGGAGGACCTCCACGAGGACGTGCAGAACCTCCGCGTTCTCCGCTCGCTGCGGAGGTAGGAAGAGGCCGATGTTCCGCTCGCACCCCGGGTCGGGGTCTTTCCGGAACTCGATGCGAAGCCGCTGCGGCTCCTCGCTGCTCGGGCCAAGAGAACGGGCGCCGCTTCGGCAGCCCCTCGTGCCCCCCCCAACCCCCCCCCCCGCCACGTGAGGTGTAACCAAACCCAGAGCGCGGGCACCCCCCCCCACCACCCGGGGGGTGCGATGTGGGGGGGGTACCCAGG
>JBDRFQ010000311.1:0-2598 GCA_043818685.1 Candidatus Eiseniibacteriota bacterium | reverse complement strand
CCGCGTGGAGGACGAATCGATCCGCCTCCTCGGCGAGGGGAAGAAGCGGGTCTACATACTGGCGCGCTACGAGTAGCCCCCCGCGCGGGCTACTCCGCTTCTTCTTCCGAGAAAGCGCCGGGGAGAATCGTCTGCTCCTGGCGGCGGATCGTCCTCTTCTTCTGAATCCTCTTGCTGACGAGCCGCTTGGTCTTTTCCGAGGCGCGGTCCACGAGGTCGTACAGCTCGGTCCCCTTCTCGTGGAGCACGAGGTCGTCTCCGGTTCTCAGCTTGACGAGCACCTTGCACTCCTTCGCCCCTCCCGCGCTCTTGCCGTTCAGGTCGGCGATGCGGACGGCCACCCGGGCAACCCGGGACTCAACGCGATCGAGGGCGAAGCGGAATCTCTTGTCGATGTGTTCGAGGAGGTTTTCGGAGAGGTTGACGTGGAGACCGTTGACCTGAAGCTGCATGCGGGGAACCTCCTTTCCTCGGTTGGGGCCCTTTGTCCACAACTTGGCACAAATCCGGGTCTCTGGCAAAGGAGACCCGCGGGGACCGGAGCCGGTTCCGGATGATCGGGCTGGCCCTTTCACACGCGGGGGGTATCGCAGGTTCCCCCCCTTTTCAGGGGCCGGCGCCGGCAACTCTTTTGTTTGTATTCAGTTGGGCGGGCTCCCCCTTCTCGTGGGTTTCCCCCCAGGGCCCCTATCCCTTCCCCGCCCCCTCTCCGGTCCTCGCGATCGCCGCGCGCACGTGCGCGCCGTACAGGAGAAGGAGGCTCGTGATGTAGGCCCAGGTCAGGAGCGCGAGAAGCGCGCCGAGGGACCCGTACACGAGGTTGTATGTCGCCAGCCCGCTGTTCAGGACCCAGATGAAGAGAGAGGTCGCCGCGTGAATCGTCGCGGCGGCGACGACCGCGCCTCCGACCGCCTCCCGCCACCGCACCCGCATCTTCGGCACCCACCAATACAGAAGAACGAGAGTCAAGAAGAACGACAAGGAAAAAATCAACCGGGAAGGGGTGGATGCGAAGAACGGGAGCCGGAGGCCGACGCCGACGTTCGTGAGGCGCCACTCCTCGGGGAGGCGGAGGAGCGTCTGGGCGACGAGGAACGAGGAAAGAAGAACGAGGGCGATGACGACCTGGAGGACCGCGGTGAGGCGCGCGTGCACGATCCCGCGCGGGGGCGCGTCGGGCCACGCGCGGTTCAGGTTGTGGATGAGAGTGGTGAAGACGCTCGTCGACGCCCAAAGAAGCCCGATGAGCCCGACCACGCCGACGGTTCCGCGGGAATCGAGGATCGCGACGATGTTCCGCCGGATGAGGTCCTGCGACACGGGGAGGATGCGGATCGCCGTTTCCAGGATTTCTTCGCTGCTCATCGAGTGCTTGAGGGCGGTCCCTCCCACGACGACGAGAAGCAGAACGAGCGGGAAGAGGGAGAAGAGGGCGAAGAACGCCATCGTTGCCGCGGCCTCGAGCCCCCGCGCGCGGTCGAGGCTCATGATCGCCCCGCCGATCACGCGGAACGCTCGAATCACGGGGCGCAGCACGAGACCCAGGATTCTCTCCAGCACGTCCTTCCTCTCCCGGGCCTCAAGGATAGCAGGAAAGGGAGGGATCGGTCTTGCGCAAGGTCCGGGCCCGGGTCTACGATCGTTCGGGCCGGGGGCGCCGGCCGGTCCGTTCCCTTCCGCGCCCCCTGCGATGGGATCCTCTTTCCGGCGGGCGGGTGCGTCCCATGGATCGCGTCGATAGCGGAATCCGCGCCTCCGGGCTCTCGATCGGGGTCAACCTCGTCCTCGCGCTGGTCAAGGTCCTCACCGGCCTCGTCGGGAACTCGTACGCGCTCGTCGCCGACGGGATCGAATCCGCCGCCGACGTCGTCTCCTCGGCGGTCGTATGGGGCGGGCTTCGGATCTCCACCCGCCCGCCGGACCGCTCGCACCCCTACGGCCACGGCAAGGCGGAATCGCTCGCCGGCGTGGCCGTGGCGGCGGCGATCGTGCTCGCGGCGGGGATCATCGCCGTGCAGAGCGTTCAAGAGATCAAGGAGCCGCACGGCTCCCCCGCGTGGTACACGCTCGTCGTCCTCGCCCTTGTCATCACCGCCAAGGAGACGATGTTCCGCAGGAACCTCCGGGTCGGAGATTCCCTGAACAGCCGGTCTCTTGTCAGCGACGCGTGGCACCACCGGTCGGACGCGGTCAGCTCTCTCGCCGCGTTCATCGGGATCTCCATCGCGCTCATCGGGGGGAAAGGCTATGAGGCGGCGGACGATTGGGCGGCGCTCGCGGCGTGCGGAATCATCCTCTACAACGGCTTCCGCCTTCTCCGCCCGGCGCTGGACGAGGTGATGGACGCCGCCGTGACCGGCGATGTCGAGGAGGAGATCCGCGGGATCGCCTCGAAGGTCCCAGGCGTGGTGGAGGTCGAGAAGTGCCGCGTGAGGAAGAGCGGCCTCGGCCTTCTCATGGACATTCATGTCGTGGTGAGGGGGGGGATCAGCGTCCGCGAGGGGCATCGGATCGGCCACGCCGTGAAGGACCGCCTCACGGAGTCGCACCTCCCGATCAGCGACGTCGTCGTGCACGTCGAGCCGGACGGCTCGGACC
>JBDRFQ010000310.1:0-5033 GCA_043818685.1 Candidatus Eiseniibacteriota bacterium | reverse complement strand
CTTCCGATCGCCCGGCCGGAGCGTGATCGTCCTCTCCCCCGCGACCGCTTCCCGCATCGAGCCCGCGTCGTACGAGAACCGAACCACGATCCGAAACTCCCTCTCCTCGAGAAGATCGACCTGGTGCTCGCAGAGGAGGTACCGGCCGGTCGCATCTTCACGCGACCGGTGGGCCGTCGCCTCGGCGGCAAGGGGGAAGCGCTCCGGGTGGTCCGTGTAACGGGATCCGGTCACGTCGTAGAGATGAACGCGGAGCGAATCGGGAGCCGCCGCCTTGGCCGGCGACCCGCTTCCCCAAGAGGAGATCTGAACGGCGAGGCGAGCGCCCCCCGCCCCGGTGCCGAGCGGATCCGCGTCGAGGCACCCGAGAAGGCGGACGAGTAGGAAGACGGCGATCGCCGCCGGAACGATGCGTACGGGGCCGAGATTTCGAGAAGATCTCATCGCGCCTCCTCCGGGCGGGGGAACCGAACGTGCCTCTGCCATCGTAACACCCCGCCGCCCGCCTGAGAAGAAGAGAGAGCCGGGAGGGGCGGCGGACGGACTGGAGACGTAGCTGCATTCCGTGCACTGCAGAGCGCGGTTTGCAGGCACGCCCCAGAAGCGCGTCCCCGAAGCGCGAGAACCATGAACTGTACTCCCGAGGGGACGGCTTCCGATCCGCGGTCTGCTGTCACAGGTCGCTGAAGTCGATGAACTCCGGGGGGACGCTTTCCGTCAGCCAGATGTCCTTGCCGCAGAGGAAGAACTCGTGCCCTCTCCCGTGCATTTCCCGTGCGCGAATGACCAGGACGACCGGCCGGCCGTGCCGGGCACCGACTCCTCTGGCTGTCTCCGGATCGGCACAGAGATGGACGTACAGTCTGTCGCGCTTGTTGAGTCCCTCTCCTCGAATCGAGTAGACGGCACGAGATGAGGTACCGTGGTAGAGGTGCTCGGGTGGAGCCAGCGCCGTCCGATCCAACAAGACGGCTACCGAATGGCCGTACCGGGCACGAATCCGCACTCCGTCGCCATCGAATTCGTACCTCTGCTTGTCGTTCTCGGCAACCACACGAACGAGGAGAGCGTGTGTCATGCCGAGTTTTCTCGCACCGCGCGTGGGAAGGAGCTCCCGTACGACGACCCAGCCGTGATCATCCATGGAGAGCCCCTCTTCCTCGGGGTGATGGCGCAAGATGTAGCTCAGGAGCTTGCTCATTTTGACCAGCCGGGGTTCCATGGCCTCTTGTCCGGAGCTGGAATCCGGGACCTCCTTCACTCCGCCTCGACCGCCGGACTGCCACCAGTAAGCTTGGGCATCTCGTCCGATAGTCGCTTTCTCAGGTGCGAGATGTTCTTGTAGAAGATGCAGCGGTGGGTCCTCACGTCGAACTGGAGTTCCTGGCCCTCTCTGGCAAGGAGAAGCGTAGGGACCCCCTTGCCCCAGGCGTAGCCTACTTCAAGATAGACGTTGGGATTGGCCCCCGTCATGTCCGCGACCACCACGGTCGCCGAAGCGATCCGCTTCCTAATTCTGTCGAGAACATCGCCCGTGAACGCGGAGCGATCACAGCGCTCGCACAGGCAACCGGCAGCATTGACAGGCGCGCAGATCCCGAACTCGTAGATATCCTGCATCTCCTCGTCGTACGGCATGGCGACGAAGACGTGCTTCTTCGCATCGGAGCGGATCCCCGCGTCCGGAAGAGACCGCGTCGTGCTCTGCGACCCCGTAGAATGCTCATCCACGCATGCTGCGCTCCGGATCGCTTCCAGCAAATCGGTGAGGCGTGCGGCCCTGTTGGCGTCCCGCTCGACGATCACGATCTTCTCGGGGCGCCAGTCCGTATCCGGCGACTGGAGGTATTCCAAGAGGCCCGCGATCTGCGCCGAGAACGCCTCGCGTTCGTCGAGCCCATAGCCGGCCCCGTGCATGGTCATTGCGAGAGACGCCTTCTCGCAATCTTCCTTGGCGAGGACCGCCAGGGCGTCCTTCGAGAACCGGCGTATCTCCGCATATCCGAAGTCCCAAAGCTGGGGAACGCCGAGGAAGAGCACTCTCTTGCAGGGGAGCTTTCCTCGCGTGGGGATGCGCAAGAAACGGCCGGGCGAGAGAGCTCCGTCCTTGCGCTCGGAGAGACCGAGGGCTTCCGCGACTTTCATGTCGACGCCGTGAAATCCTCGAGCGTACTTGAGAACGAGGACGTCGCACGGTTTGCCGAGGACATCCGCGTGTTCGACGACGATTGCTGTCATCTTCCGAATTCAGGCCGGGTTCGTCCGTGCATGCAATCGACCGCGAGTCCGTCTCGCGAACCGATACCACAATTCTAGGCTCTTGATTGGTCGGGGGTCAAGGCGTGAGGCGTCGCGAACCCGGTCGGCTCGGTAGGCGGAGTCGAAGCCGCGCGGAAAAGCGCAAGGAGGGAGACCTGCCCGACTCGGCGGGACGAACGCCCCATGGCTTCCTCGGAATCGATTCGATTCCTGTCGCTACCGGCCGGATTCGCGCGTCGCGATCGCGCACGAGGCGGCCGGAACGGGGACACGATGCCCTTTTCGCAAGGCGAACGGAGAAGCGGGAAACGCGTCCGCCGGCCCTCCTGCAATGAGGGGGCATTGTGTCCCCGGTTTCCCCTCGAGAAGATCGACCTGGAGCTCGCAGAAGAGGTACCGGCCGGTCGCATCTTCACGCGACCGGCGGGCCGTCGCCTCGGCGGCAAGGGGGAAGCGCTCCGGGTGGTCCGTGAAGCGGGATCCGGTCACGTCGTAGAGATGAACGCGGAGCAAATCGGGAGCCGCCGGGACGATGCGTACGGGGCCGAGGCTTCGGGAAGATCTCATCGCGCCTCCTCCTGGCGGGGGAATCGACCGAGAGGGGCTCCCGCTTCCAGGGGACGCTGCGGCTCGGTAGATCCGAGCGGTGTTGAAATCGGTGCCCGTCCCCGCGTTCTTTTTGGCGCGGGCCGGCGGGCTCATGGGCTCAACTTCCTGTATTGCAATAAATTAACGGGTTTCCTCCGCGCCCCTTGGCGCCCAATTTCTCTGTTGATTGAATGGTCGTCCGCCTGTCATACTTATCAAACAGAGGGATTCCCCCCTCAGGGAGACCGTCATGGAAGCCTGGAAGGAGTTCGGTCTCAACCCGGTCACCCACTCGGCCGCGCACCACCTCGTGGCGATCGAGGGGCTCGTCGAGGAGTACGGCTACGCGCGCGTCACCGACGTGGCGGAGAGGCTCGGCATCACGAGGGGAAGCGCCTCGATCACGATCAAGAGCCTCCGGCAACGGGGGTTCGTGGCGACCGACCCGCGCGGCTTCCTCCAGCTCACGCCGGAGGGCGTGAGGATCGTGAGAGGCGTGCGCGCGCGAAAATCCGTCATGCACAAACTGTTCATCGATGTTCTCGGCGTGGAAGAGAGGCAGGCGTCGATCGACGCCTGCAAGATCGAGCATCTGATCAGCGGGAAGACGGTGCAGCGGATCACACGCCTCCTCCGATTCATGGAGTCGAACCGTCCCGAGGCCCGGGGAATTCGCGAGGCGCTCGCGCTCTTCGGCGACCACTGCGGCAAGGATCCGATCGAGTGCGAGCTCTGCCGGTACGACTGTCTCGCCATGCAGGCGGCGGAGATGCCGGAACGGAGCGATGAGGGGAGCGGCTGAGCGGCTCTCGAGGAACCAGCCATGAGCATGGAACAGATCCTCGTCGCGGCGATCGTCTGCGGCGCCTTGTTCTTCGTCGTCCGCGCCCTGGGCCGGGCGTGGAAGGGAAAGAGCCGGTGCGGGTGCGGCAGCGGGAGCTGCCCCGCCGCCCGCGAGGCGGCGGACAGAATCGTCCGTTCGATCGCGCGCGCCGAAACCGGGAAGAGAGAATCGGCCGAACGGGAGAACCGCACCCGGGAGCGCCGAACGGGGCCCGGGCGCGAGCGCGCGAACAACTGAGGGATCCGGAGTGCGCCTCAGCGAATGCAGGCCTGGACAGACGGGGACGATCGTCGGAACGATGGGGGACGGCCCTCTCGTCCAGCGGCTCATGGAGATGGGCGTGATCCCGGGAGCGAAGATCCGCGTCGTCCGCCTCGCCCCGCTCGGCGACCCCATGGAGATCGAGCTGCACGACTATCACCTCTCGATCCGCAAGGCCGAGGCGCGCGCCGTGGAGGTCGAGATTTGAAGCCGGCCCGTCCGCTCCGCCGGGTGGCGATCATCGGGAACCCGAACACGGGGAAGACGAGCGTCTTCAACGCGCTCACCGGCCTCACGCAGAAGGTCGGCAACTACCCCGGCGTCACGGTCGAAAAGAAAACCGGCCTTCTCACGCCGGAGATCGAGCTGATCGATCTGCCCGGCATGTACAGCCTCGCCGCGCACAGCCCGGACGAGCTGCTCGCGACCCGCGTTCTCCTCGGCGACTACGACGGAGAGCCCCAGCCCGACCTCGTGCTCGTCATCGCGGACGCGGGAAACCTCCAGCGCAATCTCTACCTCGCCACGCAGGTGATCGAGGTCGGTCTTCCCGCGATCCTCGTTCTCAACATGATCGACACGGCGGAGAGGCACGGGATCACCGTGAACACGCGGGCCCTCTCGAGGCTGCTCGGCGTGCCGGTCGTCCCGACCGTCGCCCACCGCCGCCTCGGCGTAGCGGAGCTCCGGTTGGCGATTCTCTCGACGGTCGGCTCGTCTCCTCCGGAGCCCCTCTGGACGCTGCCGGAGCCGATCGCGCGCGAGAGGACGGATCTCGAGACCCGCTTCGGCGCGACCGGCTTCATCCTGACGCGCGCGCTGATCGACGAGGGGGGACCGGCGGAGCGGCTCCTCGAAGCGCGCTGGAACGGAGATCTGCGCACCGCCCTCGCCGATGCCCGCGCGCGCATCCGCTCTTCGGGCCGATCACCGGCCGCCCTCGAGGCAGAGGCGCGCCACCGCTGGATCGCGGACGCGCTCGAGACGACGGTGCGCCGAGAAAAGAGCAGAAGAAGCCTCACCGAACGCGTCGACAACGTGCTCGCTCACCGGATTCTCGGTTTCCCGATCTTCATGCTCG
>JBDRFQ010000309.1:0-10063 GCA_043818685.1 Candidatus Eiseniibacteriota bacterium | reverse complement strand
CGCCGGAAACGACCTCTCCCGTCGCCGTCTTTCCCTTCCACGCGTAGGTGACCGTCATGGAGAACTCCTACGCCCGCGACACGGCGTGCGCCTGCGCGCGCCCGAGCATCTGTTCCAGCTCGCGCGGGTCCTGGCTCCGATCGAGAGCCGCCTCACGGGAGAGATGCCTCTTCCGGATGGCCTGAAGAAGCGACTGGTTCATCGTCTGCATCCCGAACTTCGCGCTCGCCTGCATCATGCCGTAGACCTGGTGGATCTTCCCTTCGCGGATGACGGCGCGGATCGCCGGCGTGCAGACGAGCACCTCGGCGACCAGCGTGCGCCCCGGGCCGTAGCTCCGCGGGGCGAGCTGCTGGCAGATCACTCCCTCCAACACGAAAGCGAGCTGCGCCTGCACCTCGTTCTTCTGGCCCGCCGGGAAGACGTCGACGATTCGGTTGATCGACTCCGCCGCCGAGTTCGTGTGAAGGGTGGCGAGCGCCAGGTGGCCGGTCTCCGCGATCGTGAGGGCCGCCTGGATCGTCTCGAGGTCGCGCATTTCGCCGATTAGAATCACGTCCGGGTCCTGGCGGAGCACATACTTGAGCGCGGAGAGGAACGAGATTGTGTCGGCGCCGACCTCCCGCTGATCGACGGTCGACGCCTTGTTCCGGTGAACGTACTCGATCGGATCCTCGATCGTAATGATGTGGACGCGCCGCTCCTCGTTGATCTTGTCGACAATCGAGGCGAGGGTCGTGGACTTCCCGCTCCCCGTCGGACCGGTCACCAGGATGAGCCCCTTCGGCTTCGCGGCGAGCTCCTGGACGATCGGCGGAAGGCCGAGCTCCTCGAACGAGAGGATCTCGAACGGGATTCTCCGGATCGCGAGTGAAACGGAACCGCGCTGCATGTAGACGTTCGCCCGGAAACGGGAGACCCCCCGGATGCCGAACGACAGGTCGAGCTCCTTCTCCTTTTCGAAACGCTTCCTCTGGTCCTCGGTGAGGATCGAGTAGGCGAGCTGGAGAACCGCCTCCGGGCCCAGGGGCTCCGCCGTCCGGCTCGGCGCCAGCTCTCCGTCCACGCGGAGCTGAGGCGGATGCCCCGCGGAAAGATGCAGGTCCGACGCGTTTCTCTCGAGCACCTCCTCGAGCAGGACCCGGAGCGAGGGCATTTCCATTCCTCCCGACCGGCGCGCCGGCTAGACCGCCGACGTCTCCCGGAGAACTTCCTCGATCGTCGTGACTCCCTTTTCGATCTTGCGGATGCCGTCATGGCGGAGGGTCAGCATCCCCTCCTCTACCGCCCGGCCGCGAATGTCGTCAGCCGACCCTCGATCGAGGATCATCCGGGAGATCGCCGGCGTGATCGGCATCACCTCGAAGAGACCCTGCCTCCCCGAGTACCCGGAGCCGTTGCACCCCTCGCATCCCTTCCCCTTCTTGAACTCCACGTTCTCCGCCCACTCGGCCGTTACGCCCAGCTCCGCCAGCGCCTCGGGGTGCGGCTCCAGCTCTCCCGCGCACCGCGCGCAGATCCTCCGGACGAGGCGCTGCGCGAGAATGAGCCGCACCGACGACGAGACGAGGAAGGGCTCGATTCCCATGTCGATCAGGCGGTTGATCGTGCTCGGCGCGTCGTTCGTGTGGAGCGTCGAGAGAACCAGGTGCCCGGTCAACGCCGCCTTGACCGCGATCCCCGCGGTCTCGAGATCGCGGATCTCGCCGACCATGATGATGTTCGGGTCTTGCCTGAGAAACGCGCGGAGGGCCGAGGCGAAGGTGAGACCCGCCGCCTCGTTGATCCCCACCTGGTTGATGCCGTCAAGGTTGTACTCCACCGGATCCTCGGCGGTCATGATGTTCGTGTCCGGGGTGTTCACCGTCGAGAGGGCCGAGTACAGGGTCGTCGTCTTCCCGCTTCCGGTCGGCCCGGTCACGAGGACCATTCCCCACGGGGAGTGAATCGCGCGCTCGAAGTTCTTCCGGGCGACCTCCTCGAAGCCGAGCTTCGAGAGATCGACGTTCAGGTTGGACTGGTCGAGAACGCGCATCACGACCTTCTCCCCGAAGATCGTGGGGAGCGTGGACACGCGGAGATCGACGGTCTTGTCATGGAGGCGGATCTTGATGTTGCCGTCCTGGGGCGTTCTCTTCTCCGCGATGTCGAGAGACGCCATGATCTTCGCCCGGGAAGCGATCGCGTTCTTCATCCGGAGGGGCGGCCCCATCACCGTGTAGAGCGTCCCGTCGATGCGGAAGCGGACGCGGAGCTGCCTCTCGAACGGCTCGATGTGGATGTCGCTCGCCCGACGGTGGACCGCCTCGGCGATCATCGAGTTGACGAGCTTCACCACCGGGGCGTCGGACGCCTCGTCGACGGAGACGGACGTGTCCCCCTCGGACCGCGCGTCGAGGACCTCGACGTCCTCCTCTTCGAAGTCCTTCATGAGGTTCTCGAGCGCCTCGGAGGAGTTGTCGTAGTACGCGCCGATCGCCTCTCGGATCTTCGCCTCGGTGGCCACGACCGGCTGAATCTCGAGACCGGTAAGGAACTTGATGTCCTCCACCGCGTAGATGTTCGTCGGGTCGGCCATCGCGAGCTGGAGGGTGCGGCCCTGCCTCCGGATCGGGATCACGTTGAAGCGGGAGCAGATTTCGTGCGGAACGAGATCGAGAACGGCGCGGTCCGCCTCGAGCGCGCGGAGATCCGCCTGCGCGACCTTGAATTGGGCGCTGAGGAACTCGAGCAGGTCCTGCTCGGTGAGGAGGCCGAGCTTGACCACGCAGCTGTCCGTCGTGTCTCCCGACGACTCTTTCTGTTTCCGGAGCCGCTGGACCTGCTCCGAGGTCAGGCGTTCCGCGTGAAGCAGAAGTTCCGCGAGGTCCAAGCTCATCGTCCTTTCCGCCCGTTCCGGGCCCGGTCTTCCGGTCGGGGCCGGGGCTCCGCCCCCGCCGGCAGGCCGGCTCCTTGCGCCTCTCCGGCCGGCGTCACGAACGGCGCGATCCTCTTGATCGTCTTCCGCCCGATCCCCGGAACGCGCTCCAGATCACCGAGCGATCGGAACGGCCCGTTCGCTTCGCGCCACTCGACGATGCGGCGAGCCTTCGCCGGTCCGATTCCGGGCAGAGCCTCGAGCGACCGCGCGTCGTCTCGGTTGAGGTCGATCCGCACGAAACCGGAATCGGGCGCCGCGCTCTCCTCCGCCTGACCTTCCGAAGCCGCAAGGGAATCGGAGGGTCCGGCTCTCTCCGCCGTCGACGGAGCCTCCACCGGGCGAAACCCGAACCATCGGATCCCGCTGCCGAGGAGCACCAGCACCGCAACGGCGATCACCAGCCGACGTTCTTCCGCTGTCATCACGTCCCTCCCGGCCGTCCGGAAGAGACGTCCCCCTCGGCCGATACCGCCATGCCACGGATCGGCATCGAGGGGAGTTTCTGAACACGCTCCGAACGGCGGAATCTTATGATTCAAAACGATTTAGACGGATTTGTTCCCGCTTGGAGAGAATCAGGGAGAATAGGGGAAACGTTCCGTGGGAACCGGAGGGCTTCGGGGGGAAGAAGCGCTCCCGAGGAGCGCCGTCGCTGGGCCCCTTCTTCTCCCGCTACAGATCCTCTTCGAGACCGAGGTCGCGGAGCTTTCGAACCAAGTCCCGCACGTCCTGCGCCCGATCGCGCGGACAGACAAGAACGGCGCGATCCGTCTCGACGACGACAAAGCCGTCGAGGCCGATCGTCGCGACGAGACGGCTTCCCGCGTGGATGACGGAGCGGCGCGTGCCGAGGCCGACGTGGCGCCCCACGACTTCGTTCCCCTCCCTGTCCCGTGCGAGAAGCTCGCCGAGCGCGCTCCAGCTCCCGACGTCGTTCCAAGCGAAGTCGGCAGGGATCGCGGCGACGTTCGAGGCCTTCTCCATCACCGCGTAGTCGATGGAGAGGGCGGGGAGGCGCGGGTAATACTCCTCGAGGACCCCGTAGAGGTCCGTGGCGGCCGCCTCGCGGAACGCCTCGAGGGCGTCTGACGCTCCCGGAACGTGCGCGCGAAGCGCGTCCGCGATCGCGTCCACGCGCCAGAGGAACATCCCGCTGTTCCAGAGGTGGCGCCCGGACGCCGCGTACCGCTCGGCGTCCTCCCGGTCCGGCTTCTCGACGAATCGCTCGACGGCGTGCACGTCAAGGCCGCGCGCGCGGGCGCGCCTCTCGCCGATCTCGAGATACCCGTAGCCGGTCTCCGGCCGCGTCGGGCGGACCCCGAGCGTGAGAAGCACCTTCTCGGAGAGACAGAACTCCTCCCCGGCGCGGAGCGTCTCGTGAAAGCGAGCGATGTCCCCGATCGCGTGGTCGGCGGGAAGAACGGCCATCACCTCGCCCGCGCCGGCGACGAGCTCGGCCCGCGCCGCGGCGAGAGCGATCGCCGGCGCCGTGTTCCTCCCCGCCGGCTCGCCGATCACGTTCTCCGCGGGGAGCATCGGCGCCTCCCGGCGGGCCCGCTCGGTGAAGGACCTCCCCGTCACGATGAGGATCCGCTCCGCCGGCACGAGGGGGAGGATGCGCGCGACCGTATCGGCAAGAAGGGAACCGGCGCCGAGAAGGGGAAGGAACTGCTTCGGCTCGGCCTCGCGGCTCACCGGCCAGAACCGGGTCCCGCTCCCTCCTGCCAAGATGAGAGCGATCATCTCAGGCGAACACCTCGTCCGGGACCGGCACGTGTTCCCGGAGCGCCTCTCCGAGGATCCGGCGGATTCGCGAGAGCGCCGCGTCGTCCTCCGCCTCGAAGCGGAGGACGAGGACCGGCTGCGTGTTCGAGGCGCGGATGAGCCCCCACCCGTCTCCGAAGTCGATCCGGGCACCGTCGATATCGATCACATCGTTCGTCGCGCCGAAACGTTCCTTCATCCGCACCACGACCGTGAACTTCTTCGCGTCCGGGCAGTCGATTCGGATCTCCGGGGTCGAGGAGTAGCGCGGGATGTCCGCGGCGATCGCCGAGAGCGGTCGTCCCTCGTCCGCGACGATCTCGACAAGGCGGCAGGAGGCATAGATCGCGTCGTCGTACCCGTAGTAGCGATCGGCGAAAAAGACGTGGCCGCTCATCTCCCCGGCGAAAGGGCTCCGCTCTTCCTTCATTTTGCGCTTCAGGTGCGAATGGCCGGTCTTCCACATGAGCGGCTTCCCGCCCGCCGCCTCGATCGCCTCGACGAGCCCCTTCGAACACTTCACGTCAAAAACGATCGTCGCCCCGGGTATCCGGGCGAGAACCGATCGGGCGAAGATCCCCGTCAGCGTGTCGCCGAACAGGATGTTCCCCTTTTCGTCGACGGCCCCGATCCGGTCGGAGTCGCCGTCGTATCCGACTCCGAGCTCGCTCCCGCTCTCCCGGACGGTGCGGACGAGGGTCTCGATGTACTTCGGGACGGTCGGATCGGGGTGGTGGTTCGGAAAGCGCCCGTCCGGTTCCTCGAAGAGGGAGATCACCTCGCAACCGAGCCTCTGGAAGATCGGGACCGCGAACGGCCCCCCCGTTCCGTTCCCCGAGTCGACGACGAGGCGGACCTTGCGCGGAATCCGAATTCCGCCGACGATCTCATCGATGTAGTCGCCGCCGACATCCATCCGGCGCACCGCCCCCCGCCCCGACTCGAACTCCCCCTTTTCCACGATCGCGCGGATCTCCTGAATGTCCGGCCCGAAGATCGGGGTGGTGCCGTGACAGATCTTGAAGCCGTTGAACTCGGGCGGATTGTGGCTCCCGGTGATCATGATTCCCGCGGCGAACGAATCCTCCCCGCCTCGAGTCACCGCGTAGTAGAGGAGCGGAGTCGGCACCATACCGATGTCCACGCAGCCGAGTCCGCACGAGGCGAGCCCCTCGATCATCGCCTCCGAGAGGGAATCCGAGCTGAGCCGCACGTCGCGTCCGACGGCCACCTCCCCCTCATAGCGCCGCTTCACGTACGACCCGATGCCCCGGGCGATCCGCCCCACGTTCTCCGGGGTGAGATCTTTCTCCACCACCCCCCGGATGTCGTACTCGCGGAAGATCTCCGGATTCACTCGTTCTCCTCTTCTTCCGGTGCGGTCCTTCGATCGTTCAGACGCCTTCCTCGATCTCCTTTGCCGCTTCCCGCGGCGCTCTTCCTTCGAATCCCTTGAGGCGTTCCTTCATCTCCTCCGACATTGCGTTCGAAAGCACCCGCACCACCCCGGTGAGCGGACGATGGAACTTGGAGTCCGCGAGCACCCTCGCCCCGCCGGGGAAGTACGTCGTGGCGATGAGAAAGAGGATCCCGAAAAAGACCGCCCCGATGCCGACCCCGCAGATCCCCCCGAGCAGCCGGTCGATGAGGCTCAGCGAGGTGCCCGAGATGACCCCCCCGGCCGCCAGCCCGATGAGCCGCACGAGGAGAGCCGTGATGATGAAGAGCAGGAGAAACACGCCGAGACGGAGCGCGATATCCGCCTCCGGGCGCGAGGTGCCCCATCGCGCCGCGACGTCGAGATGGAAGCGCGAGGCGACGATCCACCCGGCGCCGAACGCGAGAAGCCCGAACAGGGAGCGGAGGAACCCGCGCCGGAGACCGTGAATCAGAAAGAGCAGCAGAAGAACCGCGATCAGAAGGTCGATCACACCGAGGGTTCGAACGTAGTTCATCTCACTCATCCATGAAGGGCCAATTGAGCCCGAGGTAGATCTGACGGCTCCCGGAAAGGACGCCGTCGGTTCCCTCTACGGGGCCGTCGATGTACTCCAACTGATGCCCCAGCACCTGTTCCATCTGTGCGAAGAGGTCCGTCCCCCGCAGGTTCAAGGCGACGCGGCCTCGGAGATAGAAGTAGTCCTCGAGCGGGACGGTCCGGCCCGGAGCGCGGCGGTCGGACCTCCATTCGCCGAGAACATCGACGCGCGGCACGGCGGGGAAACGCGGGATCGGCCGGCTGTAGGAGAGCCGCCCGCGCGCCAGGTGGTCGGAATGGTAGGGGAGGGGATCGGAAGCCCCTTTTTCCCGCGCCCGAACCCACGCGTAGGATCCCTCCCAGGCTAGCTCGCCGGAGCGTCCTTCGATCGAGACCTCCACCCCGTCGGTCCGCTCATCGATCCGCATCGCGCTCTCCTGGAAGGCGTCGACGGAGAAGAGGTAGTCGATGTTGTCCCCTTCCCGCCTAAAATATCGAAGTCTCGGACGCAAGGGAACGAAGGGAAAGCGGACTCCCGCCTCGCCGAAGCGAAAGACGCCGGGGCTCCCCTCGTTCGAAATCCACCTCCGGACCGCGGGGTCTTCCCACGCCCGCCCCGCGCGAACGAGGCCCGGGACCGGCCCGCTCCACGCGAACGACCCTTCCCCGTGCATCCGCCCCCTCCTCCCCCTCGGGCTTCTCCCCGAGGAGGGCGACGGCCGCCTCGCCCCACGGGACGGGGGCGAACGACGTCCCCGCGGACACGGTCCCCGTCCACGCTTCCCGCCGAACCCCGTCCGCCTCCGCCTCCCTCTTCTCGCCCCGAACGGTGAGCGCGAGCCCCGCGGGGCCGAGCCCTCCCGCGCGCGACAGACGGAACCCGCTCCGCTCATCGACCGCCGACGCCGAACCATAGGCGGCCCCCGTCGCGTCCGCGTCGGAGTGTAGCGACGCCAGGTATGCCTGTCCAATCATTCCGGGGACGATGATCTCGGCGGAGGTGGTGCCCTTCTTGTCGGTCGCTTCGTGCGAGAAGCGGCCCTGGAGCGTCCGGTCGAGAACGTACTGCTCCGCGTCGTAGCGGCGCACGCCCGCGCGGAGAACCATCCCCGGCCGAAGAAGGGCCTCCGCGACGATGCAGCTCGAGAACGCGCGGTAGCTGTCGACCACGAACGCGTCCGCCTTGCGAAACTGCCCGTCGACCTGGACGGCGAGCCGCCGCGTGAGGTCCCTCCCCAGTCCGAAACGGTAGTCGCGGTAGCCGTCCGCCCCGCTCTCGGCGGCGACCACGCTTCGAGGAGGTCCGCCGAGCCAGGGATCCTGACCGAGGAGGATCGCCCCCCCCGGCGAGGCGACGCCGAGCTCGGGGACGATCCGAGGGGCTGCGGCGGCATGGGACCCGATCCCCTGGCGGGGGAGAGAGCCGGCGTTCGGGAGCCCGGCGGCGTCCCGCGGCCAGGGAATCCCGTCGACGAGAACGAGGGGCGCGCCCGTCCCGCCGATGCGGATCGTCTCGAAGTAGCCCGGAGGGCCGAAGCGGTCCGCGCGGCCGATCGGGAGCGCGGCCGCGACGTCGCCGAGTGAACGGGGCGCATAGAAAGAGAAAGCGGGGGTCGAACGGGTCCACGTACCGAAGGGATCCATCGCCGGTGCGACGCTTAGGAGAAGGGAATCGAGGGGGACGCCGGGTTTCAGGGAGATCTCCGCGGGCGGTTCCGCGGGCTCCGCCGGCGGAGGAAGCGTGTCACCTCCCGCCTCCTCGGGCGCCTCAGGCCATTCCGGAGCGGACGCCCCCTTCTTCGGCGGCGGAGCGGGGCCGCCGTCCTCGGCGAGAATCAGGGACGCGGCGGCGGCGAGGAGAAGGAGCCCGAGGGCGCAGGCGAAGAGCGCGAGGGCAGGGACGCCGCACGACCTCAAACGCGCGTCATCCGGGCCGCCGGCCAGCCGCCTTGCCGAGACGCGCGAAACGCTCCTCGGTGAGGCCGTAGTGCCCGAGCATCGTCGCCCCCTGATCGAAACCGTGGTAGTCCGAGCCGCCGGTGGGCAGGAGGCCGATCCGATCGGCCAGAGCCGCGAAGCGCTCCACCTCCCGAGACGAGTGTTTCGGATGCCACACCTCCAGCGCGACCAGCCCTTCCCCCGCGAGCCCAGGGAGAAGGTCCTCCAGCCGGCTCACCCCCGGGTGCGCGACCGCGGAGATCCCGCCCGCATCGCGAATGAGCCGGATCCCCTCGGGCGGGGTCAGAAACCGCTTCGGCACCGCGGCCGGCTTGCCGTCTCCTATGTATTTGCGGTAGACGCTCTCCGCGTCCGCCGCCCATCCGCCGCGCACCATCGCATCGGCGATATGAGGGCGCCCGACGAGCCCGTTCTTCGTGAGGCTCAAGACGTCCTCGATCCGCAAATCTATTTGATAGGTCCGGAGGCGGTCAATGATCGTCTCGGCGCGCCGGACCCGCTTCTCGCGCATCCGTGCCAGCTCGGCGCAGAGCCCCGGGTGCCCGGGATCAATCCAATAGCCGAGGATGTGGATCTCCCTTTCCCCTTCCGTGCAGGATAGCTCCACACCGGGGACCACCTCGGGGCCTCCGTCGCGCGCCGCGGCAAGGATCGGCTCGACCCCGTCGAGGGTGTCGTGATCGGTGAGAGCGACGACCGATAGCCCGGCATAGCCGGCGCGCACGAGGAGCTCGGGAGGCGCAACGACGCCGTCGGAGAAGTCGGAATGAAGATGCAGATCCGCGTAGATCTCGCTCAAGCGCGCCCCCGCTCGATCGTCTAGGCCGAGTTCCGCGCGATCCGCTTGCGAACGTCACGGAAGCCCGGATCCCGCTCTTCGACGACGCGGTACTCGCGGAGCGCGGGACCCTTCATGCCCAGTTTCTCATAAGCGAGGCCGAGGAGGAAGTGAATCCCGATGCTCTCGCCCGATCCATCAGGGGCGAGAGACTCGAGAAGACGAACGCACTCCTCGTGGCGGCCGAGCTCGATCAGAACGGCGGCGCGCATCTCCTCGGAAGAGGAGCGGAGCTCGGGCGAGGCGGCGGCCAGCTCGAACTCGCGAAGGGCTTCCTCGAAGAGACCCATTTCCTTGTACGACATGCCCATGTCGTAGTGGGACTGGTGGTCCCCCTTGCCGATGATCTTGCTCACACCGTTTTGAAACTCGCGGAGGATCTCGCTGACGGGGACGAAGTCCTCGTCCGGGGACGCGGACCTCGCCGAATGCGCTTCGTCCGCCGCGGGCGGAGGCGGCTCAATCCCGGGCGTCAGGATTTCAATTTCATGTTCCGGAGCGTTCTGCGGAGGAAAGAGCGCACGCGCTTTCTGACCGGCGGCATCGCCGGAACCGAACCCGTCAGAGGGCGAAGGTGCGTCTCCGGAGGCCGCGCGCGGCCGCG
>JBDRFQ010000308.1:0-4390 GCA_043818685.1 Candidatus Eiseniibacteriota bacterium | reverse complement strand
CCGAGACTACGTTTCCGGGAGCGGCTCGTCCAGGTCGGCCTCTCGGCACGCGCTCCGCGTCCTCGCGACGAAAACGCGTGCATAATCCAGGCCGGCCGTCCGGCCCTTCCCTCTGTCGAGGCCGCCTGGATTCTAGCAGGGCGCATCCCGCCGGTCGACCGATCGCGCGCGCGCCGGACCTTCCCCCGCGGGCCCTCTCCCCCCCGGAGGGCCGTTTGACGCGCGCCTCCGCCGCGCCCTACAATCGCACCACCCGGGCGGCCCCGCGCCTGGATTATGCACGCGTTTCCTGCTGCGGCTGCGGGTCGCGGCCTCCGAGGCCTCCCTTCCGTCGCCGCGTCCACAACGTAGTGCCGAGACTAAGGTTCCGGGAGCGGCTCATCCAGGTCGGCCTCTCGGCGCGCGCTCCGCATCCTCGCGACGAGAACGCGTGCATAATCCAGGCTCGCCCGCCGAACAAGAGAGGAAGACCCATGCCCAAGTCCCAACCGATCGACCTCTATCAGGTGGAAGACCTCTTCAACGAGGAGGAGATCCTCGTCCGCAACGCGGTCCGCGACTTCGTGACGGAGCGCGTGATCCCCGTGATCGGGGAACACTTCGAGAAGCACACCTTTCCCGCCGAGCTGATTCCGGGCCTCGCCTCGCTCGGGCTCTTTGGGTGCTTTCTTCCCGAGGAGTACGGGTGCGCGGGGACGAGCAAGACCGCTTACGGCCTCATCTGCCGCGAGCTCGAGCGGGGCGACTCGGGGCTCCGGAGCTTCGTCTCGGTGCAGGGCTCGCTCGCGATGTTCGCGATCTTCGACTCGGGGAGCGAGGAGCAGAGGAAGGAGTGGCTCCCGAGGATGGCGCGGGGCGAGGCGATCGGCTGCTTCGGCCTGACCGAGCCGGACTACGGCTCGGACCCCGGAGGGCTCGTCGCGCGCGCGGAGAAGACCTCCGCGGGATACGTCCTGAACGGCGCGAAGATGTGGATCACGAACGGATCGATGGCGCACATCGCGGTCGTCTGGGCGAAGCTCGACGGCGTGATCCGCGGCTTTCTCGTCGAGAAGGGGACGCCGGGGTACAAGGCGATCGAGCAGAAGGGGAAGTTCTCGCTCCGCGCCTCGGACACGTCCGAGCTGATCCTCGAGAACTGCGAGATCCCGGAGAAGAACCTGCTCCCCGCCTCGAAGGGGCTCGTCTCGCCGCTCAGGTGCCTCAGCAGCGCGCGCTACGGGATCGCGTGGGGGGCGGTCGGCGCGGCGATGGACTGCCTCGACCGCGCCCTCTCCTACGCAAGGGAGAGGGTTCAGTTCGGGAAGCCGATCGCGTCCTTCCAGCTCGTCCAGGAGAAGCTCGTCTACATGGCGACCGAGATCACGAAGGCGCAGCTCCTCGCGTACCGCCTCGGGCGGCTCCAGGACGAGGGGAAGGCGCGCTTCACCCAGATCTCGATGGCGAAAAGGAACAACGTGTTCGTCGCGCTCGAGTGCGCGAGGCTCGCCCGCGACATCCTCGCGGCGAACGGCATCATGTCCGAGTACCACGTGATCCGGCACATGCTGAACCTCGAGGGGGTCAAGACTTACGAGGGAACGCACGACATCCACACTCTCATCCTCGGGCACGATCTCACGGGGATGGAGGCGTTTCGGTAGCGCCGCCCGTCCCGCAGGAAGGCCCGGATCCTCCCGGGCGCCCGGGTGTGCAAGGAAGGAGGCCGGACGCGGCGGTTGCCCGCGCCGGCGGTGTCGGCTAGACTGTTTCGAGGCGGGGTTTCGCCCCATGCTGGAAACGCAAGAAGTCCGATGGCGAGGGAGGGCGCGCATGAATCGGAGAACAAGAGGTCTCGGGATCCTGATCGGCGGATTGGCCGTTTGCCTGGCGGTCTTCTTCGCGGCCGGGCCGCTCACGGCGCAGGAGGCGAAGAAGCCGTCCACGGGGGCGTATGGAGCGCCCAAGGAGACGGCGAAAGAGGCGGCCAAGGAGACGGCGAAGAAGGAAGCAGCTCCGGCCTTCACCTACATCGGGTCCGCGAAGTGCAAGATGTGCCACATGACCGCGAAGAGCGGCGCGCAGTACAAGCTCTGGCAGGAGGGGCCGCACGCGAAGGCCTTCGAGGCGCTGAAGACCCCCGAGGCGGACGAGATCGCGCAGGCGAAGGGGCTTAAAGTGGCCGCGGCCGAGGCGCCCGAGTGCGTCGGCTGTCACGTGACCGCTCCCGGCTGCCCCGCGGAGGTGCGGGGCACGATGACCAACGAGGATGGGGTCGGCTGCGAAGCGTGCCACGGTCCGGGGAGCGCGTACCAGAAGATGGCCGTCATGAAGCAGCTCTCCGCGGGCGAGATCGAGCCGGCGTCCGTCGGGCTCATCGTGCCGACCGAGGCGGTCTGCAAGACATGCCACAATGAAAAGTCGCCCACCTATAAACCGTTCGACTTCGAAACGTTCGCCGCGAAGATCGCCCACCCGATTCCGAAGCCGGAGGCGGAGGAGGCGGAGGGGGCAGAGAAGGCAGAGGGGGCGGAAGAGAAGTAGGACGATTCAGGACGCGGAGCGTGACCGGCGGGGCGATCGCTCCCCGCCGGTCTTCCTTTGCGGCTTCGCCTCGACCCGCCGAAAGGACCCGGCAGGCCCCGGGCGTTCGGGCCGGGGGGAGGGGGCACCGGCCCAAACAACTCTCGCGAGGGAGGTCACCGCCGGAACGGCGCGAGAAGGGGGCTCGCGAGCGACCTCACCGCCTCTCGGTCGATCTTGCCGCTCGTGGTGAGCGGGAGGGAGGCGACGCACGCGATCTTCCGGGGGCGCTTGTGCGGCGCGAGCGTTTCTGCGAGATGCGCGGCGAGGGCATCCGGATCGAGGGACGACCCCTCCTCGAGGACGAGGGCCGCGGCGAGGACCTCCCCCCACGTCTCATCGCGGAGGCCGAACACGCACGCGGCGCGCACGCCGGCGAAGCGCTCGAGCTGCTCCTCCACCTCGCGCGGGCTCACGTTCTCCCCTCCGGTGACAACCGTCTCATCCGCCCTCCCGATAACGCTGACAAGGCCGTCGTCGTCGATCGTTCCGAGGTCTCCGGTGTCGAACCATCCGTCCTCGAGGATCGGGGGAGGATACGAGTCCGGGGGGAAGTACGACGTGAGAAGCATCGGGCCGCGCACGTGGAGCCGCCCGTCGCGGACGCGCATCTCGGCGCCGGGGAGCGCCTTCGCGACCGGGGCCGGCGGCCTGGTTCCGTAGGGCCAGGCCGCGATCTGCGAGCAGGTCTCGGTGAGGCCGTACGATGGGAGGAGTGGAATCCCCCGCGTCCACGCCTCCTCGAGGAGCGCGGGCGAGAGAGGGCCTCCGCCCGCGAGAACCGCGCGGAGGAAGGGGGGCGGGCGCCAGGCCGGCTCGAGGTCGAGCAGGCGGCGGATCATCGCGGGGACGGCGGAGAGGAGGGTGACCCTTTCCCTTGCGACGACGCGCGCGAGGCGTTCCGCTCCGAACGGTCCGGCGAGAACGACCGTGCGGCGCGCGAGGAGGCAGCGGGTCACGATCGAGAGACCGCCGACGTGGGCGAGAGGGAGCGCGATCGCCCATCGGTCCCTCTCCTCCCACCCGAGGTTCGCGGCGCTGGCCCCGGCGCTCGCGACGAAAGCGGCGCGTGAGAGGACCACCCCCTTCGACCTCCCGCTCGTCCCTGATGTGTGAAGGATCGCGAGGGGGCGGTCGTCTTGCGGCGGGGGCTCCGGCGGCCCGAAAGGAGAGCCCGTCTCGCGCGTCGCGGGGAGCGGGTCGTCGAGGAGAAAGGAGGGCCCGCATCGACCGAGGACTTCCCGCTGCTCGCGCGCGGTGAGCCCTTCGCGGATGGGCACGAACGGAATTCCCCATTCCATGAGCGCGTAGAGAAAAGCGAGAGTTTCCTTCCGCGGCAATGCGTCGAGGGCGACGAGACGCCCGTCGCCGGGCCGGAGCCCGAGGTTCGCGAGGTGTCGAAGAGCGCCGTTCACGAAGGGCAGGAACTCCGCGAACGACCAGGCCGCGGAGTCCGCGACGACGGCGGTGCGGCCGGGCGCCTCGCGGGCCGCCCGGAGGAAGGAGAGGCTCACGTGATCCCCTCCGGCCAGCGAACGCCGAGACCTGCGTGCCCGGAGAGGCGGATTTCGCTCTCCCGGACCTGGGGGATCGCGATCTCCGGCCACGCGGTCAGCCCCGCGTGCCGGTCCAGCCCGCAGGCGAGCGGTTCCGAAGGGAGCGCGAGGGCGAGCTCCGCGGCGGCCGCGAGGGCGATCGGCCCGTCGAAGAGGTGGCTCACGACAAGGCCCATGTTCCTGGCCTTTCCAATCCTTGCGATGCGAAGGGTCGGCAGGAAGCCGCCGAGCACCATCGGCTTCAAGACGAAGACGCGGCAGGCCGGGACGAG
>JBDRFQ010000307.1:0-2259 GCA_043818685.1 Candidatus Eiseniibacteriota bacterium | reverse complement strand
CCTCCTCGACGCCCTCGAGCGCCTCCGGTTCGCCGACGAGACGATCGTGGTTCTCGTCGGCGATCACGGGCAGGGGCTCGGGGACCACGGCGAGGTGACGCACGCGGTCTTCACCTACGACGCGACGATTCTCGTGCCGTTCATCATCCGCTGGCCCGACCACCCCGCGTTCCGGGAGGCGGGGTTCCGTAGGGGGAGCGTGGTGGAGAGCCTCGTGCGCGAGGTGGACTTCGCTCCGACGATGCTCGATCTCGTCGGCCTGCCGCAGATGCCGGACGCGGAGGGGAAGAGCCTCGTTCCGCTCCTCCTCGACCCGTCCGCCACGCTCGATCTGGTGAACTACGCCGAGTCGTTCCCGTCGCGGGAGGACTTCGGATGGAGCGAGGTGCGCTCGGTCGCCACGGACCGATGGAAGTTCATCCTTCTCCCCCGAGAGGAGCTGTACGATCTCGCCGCCGACCCGGAGGAGGCGGTGAACCTCGCGGCGGATCGCCCCGAGATCGTCGAGAAGTTACGCGCCCTTCTCGATGAGAGGATCGAGGAGGATCTCCGCCGCCGCGGCGAGACGGTGGGGATGCACATCGACCAGGAGACGAGGGGGATGCTCGAGGCGCTCGGCTACCTCACCGGGCAGGGAGGCGTCGAGGAAGACGTTTCATATAAGGACCTTCCGGATCCGAAGGACCGGGTCGGGGTTCTGCAGAAGTACTTCTCCGCCATCGGTCTGTTCGAAAAGAGCGACTACGCGGGCGGACTCGATGCCCTCCTCGCGGTGGAAGAGGAGGATCCGACGAACCCCCGCGTGACCGCCTCGATCGCCGACGCGCTGCTCACCATGGGGGACGCCTACCGCGCGGAGAGCGTCTACACGAGGGCGATCGATCTCGGCGCGAGGAACCTCCCGGTGCTCAGCAACCGCGCCTACGCCCTGGTCCGGGTCGGTCGGCCGGACGAGGCGATCGAGCTCCTCCATTCGGTGCTCAAGACCGACCCGAACCTCCAGCGGGCGCACGCGCGCCTCGGAGAGATCTGTCTGATGCAGGGACGCCTCGCGGAGGCGGCGGAGGAGTACCAGAAGGAGCTCGAGATCTCCCCGCGTTCCGGGATCGCCTACGTCGGTCTCGGGAGGGTCGCCGAGAAGCAGGGACGCCTCACCGAGGCGGTCAAGTACTTCCAGAAGGCGATCGAGAGCCCGAACGAGGCGGCGAAGGGATACTACTCGCTCGGCCTGATGCACGAGAGCGCAGGGGACGTCGACCGGGCCGTCGGCTACTACCGGAAGGCGGTCCAGACGGACCCCGCCCTCGTGGAGGCCTACTACAACATCGCGATTCTCGCGAAGAAGCGCGGGGACCGCCGGACGGCGGAGGAATATCTGAACAGGTCGATCGAGACGAACCCGCGATTCGCGAAGGGACAGTACGGAATCGGGAACCTGCTCAGGGAGGCGGGACGGATCGAGGAAGCGATCGAGAAGTACCGGCTCGCCCTGAGGTACGACCGCGGCGATCCAGACATCTTCCTCAACCTCGGGGTCGCGGAGGCCTCGCGAGGGAATCTCGCGGCGGCGATCGAGGCGTGGGAGACGGCGTCGTTGGCGGGGTCCGAGTCGCCGAGCGCCGAGACGGCCCGGGAGAACGCCCGGACCGCCAGGGCGCAGATGGGGGGTACGCGATGAAAGGAACCAGGTTCGGGGGCGCTCTTCTCGCGGTGTGCGTCGCATGCGCGCTCGCGGTGTCGGAGACGGCGCGGGGCTCCGAGGACGCGGCCCGTGAGGCCGTGTCCCTCTTTCGGGCCGGACGGATCGACGAGGCGCGCGCGCTCCTTGAGGCGCGCATCGAGGCGGCCCCGGACGACGTGGAGGCCCGCCTCGCCTACGTGGAGATGCGGACGGCGCTCGGAGAACGCGAGGCGGTCCGCAGGGAGTACGACGCGCTCGCCCTGAAGGACCCGAGCAATCCGGCCGTTCGTCTCGCCCAGATCGTTGTTCTCGGCCGCTCCCAGGCGAAGCACGATGCGTTCGCCGAGTACCTCGGGGAGAACCCCGATTTCGCGCGCGGCTGGGAGGAATACGGGCGCTCGCTCCTCGAGGGGTACCAGGTCCAGGCGGCGGCGGAGGCGCTCGCCCGCGCCATTGCGCTCGAGCCGGGCCGCGCGAGGGCGCATCTCTACCTCGGTCTCGCCCACCGGGGGAAGGGGCGCTTCGACGACGAGGAGGCCGCGATCCGCGAGGCGTACCGCCTCGATCCCGGGTCGGAG
>JBDRFQ010000306.1:0-2034 GCA_043818685.1 Candidatus Eiseniibacteriota bacterium | reverse complement strand
CTCCTCGCGCACCCGCTTCTTGTCCGCCCCGAGGTCCATGAGGACGCGCGCGGCGACCCCCTCCCCCTCGCGGATGAGACCGAGCAGGAGGTGCTCCGTGCCGACGTAGTTGTGCCCGAGGAGGCGCGCCTCCTCGACGGCGAGCTCGAGCACCCGCTTCGCGCGCGGCGTGAAGGGGATCTCGCCGATCGTGAGGGTCCCCCCGCTCCCCGACACCATGCTCTCGACCGCCTGGCGGATCTGGTCGAGATCGAGGCCGAGGTTGTTCAGGACGGTCGCGGCGATCCCCTCCCCCTCGCGAACGATGCCGAGAAGGAGGTGCTCCGTCCCGATGTAGTCGTGCTGGAGCCTTCCCGCTTCCTCACGGGCGAGGTACATCACCTTTCTTACCCGTTCCGTGAATCGGTCGTGCATGTCTTCAATCCCCTGGCGGGCTGCCCCGCTCGTTCCGGCGTGCTTTCGCCCGTGTACTCCCGTCTGCTTTCCTCTTACCTTTATAGCACCTGTCCGCAAACACGGCAACGAGACCGACGGCCCCGAGGGCCGGCCGGCCGCTCGCCGCGACGGCCTTCCTGCTCCGGACCCGGCGTCCCGCCGGGGATCCTGGTCTATAGATCGGCGTTCGGGCCCATCCGCGCAAGCCCCCCCGGATCACCCGGCGAGGAGCCTTCGGACGAGGGCGGCCCGCTGGTAGTCCCGTTCCACCTGGTCGAGCTTCTCCCCCGCCTGCTTCTGCAGATGGGCGGGGAGCGTCTCGATCATGAGCCGGTTCAGGACGCGGAGCTCCAGCGAATCGAGCAGCCCCACCGTGCGGCCGAACCGGACGGCGGACACGAGGCTCATCACCTCCTGCGAGGAGATCACGCGGCACTGGGACAGGATCCCGAAGGACCGAAAGACCTTGTCCTCCACCTGCACGCGGGCGCTCTTCAGGAGCACCTCGGACGCGCTCTTCTCGTGATCGATGATCTGGCGCGTGACCCGCTCGAGGCTCTCGATGATGTCCATTTCGCTCTGGCCGAGCGTGGTCTGGTTCGAGACCTGGAAGAAGTTCCCCATCACCTCGCTCCCCTCGCCGAAAAGGCCCCGCACCGCGAGGCCGACCTGCGCGATGCCCCTGAGGACCTTGGCGATCTGCTTCGTCAGCGCGAGGGCGGGAAGGTGGATGAGAACCGAAACGCGCAGGCCGGTCCCAGCGTTCGTCGGGCAGGCGGTGAGGTACCCCCACTCCTTGGAGAACGCGAGCTCGAGCTCCGAGTCCAGCTCGTCGTCGATCCGGTCCGTTTGCCTCCACGCCCCCATGAGATCGAAGCCGGACCGGATCGACTGGATCCTGAGGTGATCCTCCTCGTTGATCATGATGCTCGCCGTCTCGTCAGGGCCGATCGCCACTCCGCGCGGCCCGTTCCCGTTCGCGAGATCGGGCGAGACCAGATGGCGCTCGACGAGGTAGAGGCGGTCGAGCGAGGAGGTCCGGTCGACCCGGACGACCCGGGAAGTCTCGAGGGAAGGAGAGCGGCCGATCGCGTCGCGGGTGATCTCGAAGACCTGCGCGCGCTCGTCCGGATTCGCCCGGTGGGAGAACGGGTGGCCGCGCACGTTGCGAGCCAGGCGCACCCGGCTCGAGAGGACGATCGCCGCCTCCGGCCCGCCTGCGCCGAGCCACGCGGGATCTCCGAGGGGCGGCAGGCTACTCATCGCTCTCCTCCAGCCTCCGGATCTCGTCCCGGAGCCGAGCCGCCTCTTCGAATTCCTCGCGCCTCACGCACCGGTCGAGGCGGTCCTTCAACGCCCGCAGCTCGCGAGCCCTGCGGTGCTTCTCCCCCGATTCGCCCGGTGTCTTCCCCGTGTGCCGGTCGCTCCGGTGGATCCGGCGGAGGAGGGGGACCAGGGGGAGCCGGAACGTCTCGTAGCACTCCGCGCAGCCGAGCCGTCCGGAGGACTTGAAATCGACGTAGGTCAAACCGCACGAAGGGCACGCGGTCGATCCGGGGCTCTCTCCTTGGGCGGGGAACTCCTCGTCCGCCATGCTCC
>JBDRFQ010000305.1:0-4672 GCA_043818685.1 Candidatus Eiseniibacteriota bacterium | reverse complement strand
GCATCGAGGCGGAGAGGATGTCGATGTCGAACCCCGTGACGTAGTAGTTGGAGGCGTTCTCCGCGGAGGCCTCCTGGAGGACACGGTCGAACTCGACCCCGATGTGCGTGTCGTCGATCGGGTAGGCGAAGCGGGTTCCCGGTGCCGGCGGAAGGCCGCAGTAAACAACATCGTTGTTCGAGCGCGGCTGGACGCGGTACATGTTGTAGTCGAAGTCGCCGATCCCGGTGATCGAGCAGAGGAGGGCGAGGGAGTCGGGCCGGGCGACCGGGTCCTCGCTCTTCGTGCCGATCCAGAGGGAGTCGTTCGCCGCGCAGTTCGCGTCGCTGTCGATTTCCTCGACCTGCCAGCGGCCGTATCCGTCGCTGGTGCGGGTGACCCGGACCGAGTCGATCCGAACGAGGACCCCCTCCCACTTCTCCGCCTCGACGTTCACGGAGTCGTTGAGGTCGCACGTCGTCAAGTTGGCGGGGGTCGGGACCGCGGCGGATCCGACGATCTTCGCGCAGCCGAGGTTGTTGTAGATCCGGAGCTCGCTCATCCCGTAGTACTCGATGTACTCGCCGATCACCTGAACGCGGTCTCCTACCGACCAAGGGGTCTGGCCGCCGGTTCCGGTGTAGACGAAGATCCCCGAGAACGGGGTGCTGGTCGTCTCGATCTCCTGCACCCAGAATCCGGTAGTGGCCATACCCGTGACGACGACGTCGTTCGTGAGCTTGACGCGATCGTACTCGACGATGCCGCCGAGCCCGAGCTGAACGTCCTGAATCGTCCCCTCTTTGGTCCACGTTACGCCCACGCAGTCCATGATGTCCGCGAACGCGACGCCGGCTCCGAGGACCAGCGCGAGTCCCACGAGGATCGCGGTGACCTTCTTCATCTCCTCTGTCCCTCCCACGGACGGTGCGATTCCGTGCGCACGATCACCCCCGCGCGTTCGCGGGCCCGAACCTCGGGCGCGCACGCGGAGGGCGCGGCGGCGGATCCGCCGCCACTATATGAACACAGATACCAGTCTACCAGAAAACGGGGCGGCGATCAAGGGGGACGCGAAACGCTAACGGAATCCTTCTTCGAGGCTTACGGACACCCGAGCCAGTCGAGGAAGGCGCCGAACGCCTCGTCGTTGTTCCCCGGGTCCCCATAGTAGAGGGAGAAGGGGAACGTGCAGAGAACGGCCTTCCCCCCCGGGCCCGGCAGGTCGTGCCGGACCGCCGGATAGAAGTCCCAGGGCTGGTTCTTGAACGTGCCGGCGGGCACGCGGTAGAGCCGCTCGGCGACGAAGCCGGCGGTCGTGTCGAGGGGGGAGTCGAGCCCGGGGTACTGGATCGGGCAGCGGAGGAAGAGGTCCGGAAGGCCGGTCCCCTCCACCGCGCGGAAGGGGACCTCGCACGGTCGGGGGACCGGGGGGACCGCCGGAAGGAACTCGAAGTTCGTCCCCCCGGTCGCCCTGTTCACGTAAAGCTGGTCGAAGCCCATGTACTTCGACGGGAAGCCCGGCAGGAGACCTCCAAACGTGCCGACCGCGTTCAACGATTCCATGAAGAGGCTCCCGCCCCTCTCGAGGAAGACGCCCAGCCCCGAGTCGGCACGGGTCATCTGGGTGAAGCGCTGCTCGTCCTGAAGCGTGGAGCGCTGCCGGTTCCCGGTGTACCAGACAACGTGGTCGAAGGCGGTGAGGAAGCCTGCGAAGCGGAGGCCGGTGTCGAAGGGGATTCTCCTGAGATCGAGCAAGGTATAGGCGTCCGAGCCGAGCCGCGTGTTCAGGGCGTTGCGGTAGAAAGCGTCGGGATTCACGACCGAGGTGGGCTCGATCGGGAAGTCGTCGACGAGGAGGACACGGCCCCGGATTCTGTGGAGAAAAACGTCGAAGCTGTCCGGGATGCTCGCGGAGTGGGCCTCGTCCACCGCCTGCATGTAGAACGTGACCGCGCCGAACGTGTCGATGTCGGCCGGTAGGAGAAGGACCGTGTCCGCGTCGCCGGGGATCTCGACCGGAACGCCCTCCCTCCCCTTCACCCAGACGAGATGCCTGGCGATGGTGGAGTCCCCCTCCGGATCGGTCGACTCCCATCCGAAGGCGAGCACCGGCCACGCCGAGTCGGGGAGGAGCTCTCGGAATCGGATCTTGGTCGCCGGGCGGTTGTTGTAGAAGGGATACTCCTGCCACGCCGGGCTCGGGTCGGCGAGGCCCCGGTCGTCCACCGAGCGAACGTCGAAGCGATAGCTGGAGAGGGAATCCGGCACCGGGAGAAGGAAGGTCTTCTTCACGAAGGCGGTGTATGTCCAGCCCGTTTCCAAATCGTACGTCTCGGCTCCGGGAGGCGCGGTCCACTTGTACTCGAACCCGGCCACCTCGCCGTCCGTGTCGCTCCCCCACCACTTGAGGTTCACCTCGTAGATCGTCGCCGAGAGAGAGTCGCCCGTGATCGCGAGGCCGGTTTCCGGGGGAACGTTCTCGCGCGGCTCGAACGCGTTCTCCGCGCATCCGGCGGTGAGGATCGACAGGACTGCGAGCGCGACGGCCGCGGCTTCTTTTCTCATCGGATCACCAGGAACTTCCCGACCTCGACCTCCCGGTCTCCGCGTTATCGACCGAGAAGACGTACAGGCCTGAGGCGATCGACTGGTCTTCGCGCGTGAGGAGGTCCCACGCCGCGAGGCCGCCCGAGAGGACCGGAGCGGGAAAGTCCGGGTCGTAGAGGACCGCGTTGTCGGTCGCCCGGTACGTGGCGGAGTCGAACTCGATCGTGTCGACCAGATCGCCCGCGAGGGTGAAGATGCGGATCGTGCACCGGCGGGGGAGGTTCGCGAAGTAGAGGAGGCGCTCCCGCGGGTACGCGCCGTCCCACGCCGATTCCCCCCGGTACGGGTTCGGGAAGACGATCACGCCGGGCTCCTCCTCGCCCGGATCCCTCGGATCGGGGCCCGGAACGACGGCGACGCGGTTCTGCGACACGCCGCTCTCGAGGGGTGGGACGCCGGACGTCTTGTCGCCCCGGTCGTACGAGGTGACCGCCACGTAGTAGGGAAAGCCGTCCTTCAGGTTCGGGATCGTGAGCGCGTACTCGTACTCCCAGCCGTCGATCTCCGTGCGGCTCCGGACCGCCTCGAAGCCCGTGTTGAAGCCGATCGTGTCGACGATGTCGTACTCCCCGACCAGCGTGTAGTCGACGTTGTCGCGCGAGACGTAGACCCGATATCCCTGGAAGTCGAGCGAATCGGGGAGCACCGGATCGGGGATCGTCTCCGGGGAAGCGTCCCAGAAGAGCCGAACCGACCCCGGGCCCGGATCCACGGCGAGAGCCGGGGAGGGCGGGGGCTCGGGGATCTCGTAGTTCGAGTCGTAGGTCCTCTGGGCCCAGTCGCACCGGAACTGGAAGTCCTCCCAGTCTTTCCCGCCGACGAACGCGAAGACCACGTTCAGCGTGTCCCCCGGGTCGAGGAAACGGTAGGGGCCGGCGGCGACCACCTCGACCGGGTCGACGGGCGGGTCCTCGCCGTCCCCCCCGGTGAGGTCGCTCACCGTCCCGTCGACGACGCCGCTCGCCAGACGGGCGTACCGGATCCTGTCGGTCTCCCGATCCCCTTCGTCGCTCGTCCACCGCCACCAGTCGTAGGTGATCGTCTTCCCTTGGATCGAGTCGGGAGACGATCCGAGCAGCGCGTAGCCTCCCCACCCGGGGAGGATCGTCTGATCGAACAGGTAGAAGTGGCAGCCGACCAGGCGGCGCTCCGAATCGTACTCGAGGTGCTTCGTGTCGAAGCACCGGCCCGGGAAGTTGCCGCCTCCCTCGGCGGGGCCTTCGAACGCCTTGTTGCAGGAGATCAGCTCCGCGTAAAGGCCGACGTACAGGTCCTGGAGGCGGCTCCTCCCCGCGTTTCGGATCGTGCAGGAGAGGACGAGGAACTGATCCACGGGGTCGAAGCTCCACGCGTAGGTGCGGTAGTCGACCTGGATGTTCAGGGGCCGGTGCCGTGAGAGGATGGTCGAGTCGGTGTCTATGAAGGAGCAGAGGAGGTCCTGCTCGGAGACCGCCTCGATGTCGTAGACCGGGCTGTTCCGGAGGGAGGACCGCTCGCGGATGAGGGACGCCTCTCGGAACTCCGACTCGATCGGGTCGCTGTAGGCGCCGGTGATCGTCGAGGTGGAGACGAGCGAGTCGCCGTCTACGTCGACCGCCCCGATCCAGATCCCGCCGCGGATCATCCGCTCCTGGTTCGTCCCCAGAGGGTACTCGAACGACGGGTCCATCGTGGCCGGCTCCCCCGAGGCGCTCGGGAGGTTCGTGCCGAGGAATCCGTTGTTGTTGATCATGAGGCCGATCTCGTTGACGTTGGTGAACCGCGCGTCCGGCGCGGAGTATTGCCCCTTCGCGGCGGCCGGCGCGAGCGCGACCGCGAGGGCGGCGGCGAGGGCCAAGGGGATCGCGGTCTTTCCATCGGCGCGCATCATTCCTCCGCCTTGGGGAGCTCGAAGAGAACGATCTTCGGCCCCGACCGGTCGAACACGTAGACGAGCGAATCCGCCGCGGCGAGCGTGCCAGGCGCGGAGAGGAGCCCCGGCGCGTTCCGGTCCACGCGCTCCCTGAACCGGAGAGCGTTCGTGTACTTGAGGACCCTTCCGTTCCCTCCGTCGCTCACGTAGAGAAAGCCGAGCGGATCGACC
>JBDRFQ010000304.1:0-2742 GCA_043818685.1 Candidatus Eiseniibacteriota bacterium | reverse complement strand
GTCGTCCGATCCCCGGTGGCGGCGCACCGACGTTGTTCTTTCGATCGTCCTGGCCGGACTCGTCGGCGTGGTCTGGTTGTATTTCTCGCGTTGAGTGATGAAGACCTGGGGCAAGGACCGGCGGGGGAAGGCACCGGCCCTCCCCCGCCTCTTCGCTGCTATCGGAGCAGAGTCACTCGCTCGACGCTGGATCCCTCCGGCGACTCGAGCAGGACGAAGTAGACACCGCTGGAGACATCGACACCGGACGCGTCCTTGCCGTCCCAGGTCACGGAGTGGGCTCCGGGTCCGACCACCTCGCCCGAGGCCAGAATCCGGACAAGTCGCCCCTGAACATTAAAGACCCGAACACCGACGGGTCCCCGGTCCGGAGCGAAGAATCGAACCATCGTCTCCGCGTGGAAGGGATTCGGCCGGGTGGGCTCCAGGTGATACGATGCAAAAGCGATCTTCGCTCCCACGGCGGGCCCGCATACGGCGGGAGGCGTCTGAGGAACGTCCGAAGATGAGTCGTAGTCGTAGCCGGCAAGCGTCAGCCCCGTGACGTCGAAGCAGAACGATCCGGAGGGGTTCCGGACCTTCTTCGACTCAATGACCGCCGTCCCCGATCCGTCGCTGACACCCGTCTGCCCTGTGACCAAGACGACGCCGGACCAGTCTCCGGTCACCGTCACTCCCGAGACCGCATTGTGGTTCTCGTCGTGCACGAGAACGGCGGCGCGGCCGCTCCAGAAACCTCTGCCGAGGTCGATGTTGTCCACCACCAGCCCGTGGACGTGCAGGAAGGCCACGGGCGCGCCGGTGATCGCGAAGGCGCCCGCGGAAACGTCCTCCGCGCTGTTCAGGGCCGCATCGAAGGCGACGACTTTGACGTACGCGTCCGCAGACGGGTCGTAGGGAACGTTCCACGGATAGACGCCGTCGTTCGACTCACCGGTGGCGATTTCCGTGAAAGGCCCGCCCGCGCCGGCCGTCGAGTAGAAGAGATCAATCGACGTCACGGCCACGTTGTCCGTCGCGGTCCACGTGATGTCGTGGATCGTCCCGGCGTCCCAGTTTTCCCCGCCGTCGGGAGAGACAAGCGCCACCACCGGAGGCTCCGTATCGGACGGAACGGAGACGGAGTTCGCCGCTCCCGGAGTGCCGAGATCCCCTGATCCGGAGAACGTACCGCCCCGGGCCACGGCCTCGGCCCAGTTGGAACCCACGTTGTTATCCGAAGCCGCGTCGACCAGCTCCATGGACGCACCGTCGGGATTGGGCCAGGGCAAGACGCCCGTGTAGAACACTTGATCCACCGTGGCACCCAGTTCATTCTCGAGGATGATCTCATCCGCGGCGTTGGCAAGGAGGAACCCGCTGTACACATAGTCGGCGACATACCCGCCGTTCTGCGCCGACTTCCCGTTGCAGCCGAGAACGAGATAGCCGCCGGCCGACACCATCAGCGGGCCTCCGCTGTCGATCGTGTGCACATCGATGTCGTTGTCGCGGATCGTCCACCCATCGATGTCTACATCGGTGTCTCCCGGGTTGTAGAGCTCGAACCACTCGCCCTTGCTGTCCGATGCGGCGGCCGGGTTCTGCATAATCTCGTTGATGACGAGCGCCACCGGAGGTTCCGTTCCGGTGATGGCGAAGGCGCCGTTGGAAACATCCTCGCCGTGGTTCGCGGCCGCGTCATAGGCGATGACCCGGACATAGGCTTCCGCAGAAGGATCATTCGGTACGGTCCACGGATACGTGCCGTCATTGGCTTCTCCGCTCGCGATCTCCGCGAAGGGTCCGCCCGAACCGGTCGTCGAGTAATAGAGAGCGATCGACGTGACGCCCACATTGTCCGTGGCCGTCCAGGTGATGTCGTGGACCGTTCCCGCCTCCCAGCTCTCGCCGCCGTCCGGCGAAACAACCGCGACGACCGGAGGTTCGCTGTCGGAGGTACCGCTGTCCATGGGCAGTGTGGCCGGGAGTCCCGCACTCGCCGTTTCGTCGGGTCCCTGGCTCACGGCACTCGTCCCGGTCACGAGATAGTTGTTGAGCCCGGTGGTCGTGATCGCGATGTCGCCGCAGCAGAACCCGGCGTAACTGGTGTAGGTACCCGTGGGATCCCCCTCCTCTGTCTGGAGGACGAGAGCCGGGTCGGCGGTGATGCAGGGGGCCTGGGCCAGAAGCACGTTCTCGACCACGTCGATCCTCGGGTGATGCCAGGTCGAGCTCTGCCCGGCGCCGACGGCGATCACCCCCACCGCCGGGGTCAGGAGATTCATGTAGTCCGAGTTCATGCTCGATTCGCTGCCGTGGTGATTCACATGGAGGACTTCGACACCGTCGGAAGTGAGCAGCGAAGCGCCGCCCCCGGGCATGAGGGACGCGGCCAGCGTGGTCTCGATGTTGACCTGCGTCGTCGACCGCCCGGTACACTCGTAGTCGTCCTGACCACCCCCCAGGTCACCGGCCGTGAGATAGTCGAAGTCCTTGTAGTGGACGAGAATGGCGACGGAACGATCATTCTCATCGTTCGTGGCTCCCGGGACGGACCCCGCGTTCAGAACCGCTCCGTCGACAACGACGGCCGTAGCCGTGGCGCCGTCTCCGAGGGGAATTACCGTACCCAGAGGGATTTCGGTCGCGGGTCCCGCAGTCGTGGTCGTTGCGGCGTTCAAGAAATCCGTCACCGTGGCGGACAAGTATGTACTGCCGTTGTCCCAGACATCGTTGTGCACGTCGTACCCGGCATTGATC
>JBDRFQ010000303.1:0-3018 GCA_043818685.1 Candidatus Eiseniibacteriota bacterium | reverse complement strand
TTGAACCAGTGACCTCTTGCATGTCAAGCAAGCACTCTAACCAACTGAGCTAATCGCCCGATTTCCCGCAAGATACGTCTCATTCGAAGAACGATTATAGAGCGCCCGGGGCCACTGTCAAGGCCTATCGGTCTTCCTCCTCGTCGTCGTCCCCGCTCCCGGAGAAGTCGACCAGATCGGCGATCGTGGTCTTCGAGCTTCCCTGGTGACGGCGGGCGTATCCCTCCATCTCGTCCCGCTCCTCCTGCTGGAGGAACGCCTTCACGGAGAGCACGATCCTCCGGCTCTGGGGATCGACCCTGACGACGCGCAGATCGAGCTTCATCCCGGGGGCCAGGCTGTCCTTCGCGTCGCGGATCAGCTCGTCGGGAATCTGCGAGAGAGGAACGAACCCCTCGACGTCCCCGCCGATGTCCACCACGACCCCCTTGTCCAGCTGCTTGACGACCAGCGCCTCGACCGTGGACCCCTCCGGGTGGAGGATCTCCATGTGCTCCCACGGGTCGTCCTGAACCTGTTTCAGGCCGAGAGAGATCCGCCGGTTCTCCTTGTCGATGTTGAGGACCATGACCTCGACGACGTCGCCCTTCTTCACGATCTCGTTCGCGTGCTTGATCCGCTTCGTCCACGACATGTCGGAGATGTGGACGAGCCCGTCGATCCCCTCTTCGAGCTCGACGAACGCGCCGAAGTTCGTCAGGTTCCGGACCTTCCCCGAGAGCCGCGAGCCGACCGGATAGCGCTGCTCGATCGTGAGCCACGGATCCGGCTCGGTCTGCTTGAGGCCGAGCGAGATCTTCTCCGCCTCGCGGTCCACCTTGAGAACGACCGCCTCCAGCTCGTCCCCCACGGAGAGAACCTTCGAGGGGTGGCGGATGTGGCGCGTCCAGGACATCTCGGAGACGTGGATGAGCCCCTCGACCCCCTTCTCCAGCTCGACGAAGGCGCCGTAGTCGGTGATCGAGACGACCCGGCCCTTGATGCGCGAACCGACCGCGTAGCGCGTCTCGACCTCCTCCCACGGATAGGCGGTGAGCTGCTTCAGGCCGAGCGAGATCCTCTCCTTCTCGCGGTCGAACTCGAGGACCTTCACCTGGATCGTGTCGCCGATGTTCACGACCTCGGAGGGATGGCCGATCCGCCCCCACGACATGTCGGTGATGTGGAGAAGCCCGTCGATCCCGCCGAGGTCGACGAAGGCGCCGAAATCGGTGATGTTCTTCACCACCCCCTCGCGGATCTGCCCCTTCTCCAGCTCCTGGATCAGCCGCTCCTTCTTCCGGTTCCTCTCCTCCTCGAGCACGACGCGGCGCGAGACGACGATGTTCCGGCGGCGCTTGTTCAGCTTGATGATCTTGAAGGTGAAGACCTGCCCGATCAGATCGTCCAGGTTGGGAACCTGGCGAAGGGCCACCTGGGACCCGGGGAGGAACGCCTCGACCCCGAAGAGGTCGACGACCACGCCCCCCTTGATGCGCCGGACGAGACGGCCCTCCACGATCGAGCCCTCGTCGTAGGCGTCCTTGATCCGCCCCCACACGCGGAGAAAGTCCGCGCGCTGCTTCGAGAGAACGACGAGCCCGTCCTGGTTCTCCAGCTTCTCGAGGTAGACGTCGATCCGGTCCCCCACGGCGATGTTGACCGGCTCGGGGAACTCGGAGAGGGGGATCACCCCTTCCGACTTGAAGCCGACATCGACCATCACCTCGTTCTCGCCGACTCGGAGGACCGTCCCGTTGACGATCTGCCCCTCCTCGATCTCCCGCATCGACTCCTCGTAGATGCCGAGCATCTCTTCGAGGTCGGCGGGTCTCTCCTCGTCGTCCTCCTCGTCCACGTTGACGAGCTTGATCCGCGCCGGGCGGGGACCCTCGTCCTTCCCCCGGCCTCTCAGGGTCGCCTGCGCGGCTTCTTCGCGGTCCTCCGCCTCTTCATCATCCGACGGCCGGCCCCGTTCCGCCTGCGTCCCTTCCAGGTTCTTCTCCTCCATACCGATTCTCGTCCTCCTCACGTACGGCAATACGCCCTCCAAGAGGGCAATCTCTCATGTTAAGACATGCGCCCCGCCTCGCGCCAGGCATATTTTTCGGAGAGCGCGCGCATCCGGCGGGTCGTCTCGGCGGCGATCTTCCGGTAGCGGTCCTTCCGGCTCGTTCCGCCGACCGTCTCCGGGTCGAGGGGCGGCCCGAAGAAGATCCGGAGGCGTCCCCTCCGATAGAACGAGCGGCCCATGCCACGCGTGCCGCGGAGGTAGGCCGGCACGATCGGGACCGAGGCGGCGAGCGCCATCATCCCGACCCCGGGCCGCCCCTCGCCGATCGTGCCGTCGGGGGAGCGCGTCCCCTCGGGGAAGACGAGAAGGGCGCCCCCGCCGGCCAGGAGGCGGACCACCGCCTCGATCGTCTTCCGCTCGACATGGCCGCGATCGACGGGGAGGGCGTTGTGCGCGCGGATGAGAGCGGCGAGGAGGGGATTTCGGAAGAGCTCCCTTTTCGCGAAGAAGTGGAGCTCGCGCGGCACTCCGAGCCCAGCGATGACCGGATCGGCGGAGAAGACGTGGTTGACCGCGAGGATCATCCCTCCCTCCCGCGGGACGTGCTCCGTCCCCTCCGCCCGGTATCCGTAGAGAAGCCACGCGAGGGCGCGCGCGGAGGTCCAGCTCACCCGGTAGAGCGGTTTCATCCCCCGGCCTCCCGCGCGAGGCGGACGATCCGCTCGACCTGCCCCTCGAAGGAGAGGGACGTCGTGTCGATCTCCACCGCGTCCTCCGCGCGCACGAGGGGCGCGACGGACCGCCCCGCGTCCCGCCGGTCCCGCTCCTCGATCGCGCGTCGGACCTCCTCGAGGCTCGCCCGGGCGCCCGCGGCCAGGAGCTCCTTCAGGCGCCGGCGCGCCCGCTCCTCCTGGTCCGCCGTGAGGAACACCTTGAGGCGCGCGCCGGGGAAGACGACGCTCCCGATGTCCCTTCCCTCGACGACCAGCCCTCCCTCGCGGCCCGCCTCGCGCTGGAGCGCGATG
>JBDRFQ010000302.1:0-8585 GCA_043818685.1 Candidatus Eiseniibacteriota bacterium | reverse complement strand
CGGGCGGGGTCGGCGCGCGGCAACTCGCGCTGAGCCCTACCCACCCGGCTCCGGATCGGTGCACCTGAGCGAAGCGTCTAGGTACCTGATTCCACACGAAGTGCGGTACCTGGTACCAAGTGATGATTCCGCGCGAAGTGCGGTATCCGGTACCACACGTATCCAGCGAACGCGGCTCCTCGTGCTACTTCTTCACGACGTCGCGGTAGAGGCTCGCGGTCCGGGCGGAGATGACCTCCCAGTCGTAGCGGTGGCGGATCCACTCCCGCGCCTTCGCGCGCGCTCTCTCGACGCGGCCGGGATCGGCGAGAAGGCTCTCGAGCGCGCGGACGAGGTCGTCCACGTCTCCGCGGCGGAACCAGTAGCCGACCGGCGGTCCGTCCGTCTTCGCCGGATCCTCCCACATGTCGGGCGCGCCCTCCTTGTCGCTCAGCACCTCGAGGTTCTCCTCGATGTCGGAGACGAGAACGCAAGAGCCGAAAGAGAGTGCCTCGAGGAGGGTGATCGCAAGACCCTCCACATCGGACGGGAGGACGTAGAAGTAGTTGTGCGAGTAGAGCTCCTCGAGGGCCCGGCCGTAGACGTAGTCGAGGAAACGGATCCTCTCGTCCCCGGCGGCGAGCTTCTTCAGATCCTCGAGGTAGCGGTCCGAGAAGCTCGATCCTCCGGCGATCACGAGCTCCTTGTCCGTCTTGATGCGCCGGAAGGCCTCGACGAGGTAGTGGCATCCCTTCTCCGGAACGATCCGGCCGACGAACAGGAGGAAGCCGCGCGGCCGGAGCCCGAACTCGGTCACGATTTCATACGGCGGCGGGACCTGGTGGACCTCGATTCCGTTCGGGATGTGTGTCACCGGGCGTCCGTACTTCTCTTCGTAGTACTTCTTGAGCGTGCGGGAGACCGTGATCGTGCGGCTCGGAAAGCGTGCCGAGGCGGCCTCCGCCGTGCGCAGGCAGGACCGGGCGAACGCACCCCATTTCTCGCGCTTCCAGTCGAGCCCGTGAACCGTGACCACGGTCCGGATCCCGACGAGCCGCGGGATGAACGAGAGAACCGACGGACCCTGCGCGTGATAGTGGGCGAGGTCGACGCGCTGGAGAAGGGTGTGAAGCGTCGCGAGGAAGCTGTGGGAGATCGCGTCGAGGTGCTTCGTGCGGATCGTCGGGAGGCGGAGGATCTCGACTCCGTGGAACCGCCCCTCGATGTTGGTGTAGTACGGGCGCGCGTACACCTTGACGATGAAGCCCCGGCGCGCGAGTCGATTCGACAGCTCGGCCACGTGGCGCTCGATTCCCCCCCAGGTCGGCGGGATCCCTTTCGCGCCGATGACAGCGACCGTCGCCAGCTCCAGCTCGAAGCGCGCGTCCACGCGCCGGATGAGCTCGTACACCAGGTCCTCCTTCGTGCGGTCCGGGACGGGGAGGGCTTCGGAGAGAAGAAGATGGCTCACGATCATCTGGAGCTGATGGGGGACGGCGCGCACCTTCGCGCCCGTGCGCGCCGCGGCCTCGAGGACGGCGAAGACCTGTTTGAGATCCTCCGGCGGCACGGCGAGAAAGACCTCCCGCACCCCGGCCGTTCGCAATCGATCGGCGAGCGCGGACGCGTCCGGCAGCCGTTCCCCCCCGGGCTCCGGCGACAGGTCTTCGGGATGCACCGTGAGCTTCCCGGCGACCCGGACGCCGAACCAGCGGTTGAACGCCAGGCGCATCTCGAGATCCTCGAGGGAGGAACCCTGCCCGAGGATGAACACAGGCCGGGCGAGGCGTCCGGTGCGGAAGAGGTAGAGCTGGAGAATGCCCACCGCGAATCGTCCCACGGAGAGGTAGACGATGCTGAGGATCCAGAACGCGACGAGTGTCGGTCGCGAGAAATGAAACGCCTGGCTGCTTCTCGAGAATCCCTTGGAGAGAAAGAGGAGCATGACGGAGGCGAGCATCACGATGAGGATCATCTTCGCGATCCGTGGAACGACGAAGGTCGGCTTGAACCGGCGTGGGAAGACGGGCTCCCGGTAGTAGAGGAGGAGAATCAGGTAGAGGATGTTCGTGAAGACGAGGAAGTAAAGGTAGTGATGGCCGAAGCGCTCCGCCCACACCGCGAGGTTGTACGCGTGGAAACGGAGAAAGAGGGCGGACCCGAAGGCCAGGTTCATCGCGAGCAGATCGACCCCGACGAGAAGAAGGGGCAAGACCGCTCGATGGAACGGGTTTCTCACGAACGTCCCTCGCAGGTTCCCGGCGCGGCGAGGCGCCTCGCGGACTCCAGTGTACCGAATTCCGCGGGGAAAGAACGCAAAACCTGCGCCCCCTTTACCGTTTCCCGTCCGCGGCCGGCGACTTTTGCGGTTGCACGCCCGGGCCCTTCCACCTAGATTTGGGGCTCGTGGGAGAGCCCCGCCCGCCGGCGGTTCGGAGAAGCCGGCTCGATCGCGGGGCGGAGACAACGAGCCATCGGGCGCGGCGAGCCGAAGCGCCCACCGGAGAGACTATGTCCGAGATCAGGCACGATCCAATTCAGAAGCGGTGGGTGATCATCGCGACCGATCGGGCCCAGCGGCCGGACAGCTTCGCGGTGGAGCCCGAGAAGACGGTCCGCGGGGCCTTCTGCCCGTTCTGCGAAGGGAACGAGGAATCGACGCCCCCCGAGATCACGGCGGTCCGGGACCGGGGATCGCGGCCCAACACCCCGGGCTGGAAGATCCGCGTGGTTCCGAACAAGTTCCCCGCCCTCCGCATCGAAGGAGAACTCGAGCGGTCCGGGGAGGGGATCTACGACCGCGTGAACGGGATCGGGGCGCACGAGGTCGTGGTCGAGAGCCCGGATCATCGCGCGTCGATCACCGAGTTCGATCTCGGCCACAACGCGAATTTCTACCGCGTCCTGCAGGAACGGCACGTGGATCTCCTCCGGGACGGCCGTTTCCGCTACGTGATTCTCTTCAAGAATAAAGGGATGGTCGCGGGCGCCTCGCTTCCGCACCCCCATCATCAGGTCATTGCGGTCCCGGTGACGCCGAAGACGGTGAGCACGGAGCTCCAGTCAGCCCGGCAGTACTACATAGGGAAGGAGCGCTGCATCTTCTGCGACCTGATTCGGCAGGAGATCGCCGCGGGCGACCGGATCGTCTCCATGACGAAGCGCTTTGTCGCGTTCTGTCCCTTCGCGAGCCGGTTCCCCTTCGAGGTCTTCGTGGCCCCGCGGAACCACGAGCACTCGTTCGCCCTCACCTCGCCGGAGGACATCCGGGAGCTCGCCGCGACGATGAAGGATGTGCTCGGGAGGCTGATGGTCGGCCTCCGGAACCCGCCTTTCAACTACATGATCCACTCCGCTCCGAACACCGAGACGAAGCCGGTCCGTCCCGGCTACTGGGCGACGGTGCGCTACGACTACCACTGGCACGTCGAGATCCTTCCGCGGCTCACGCGCGTCGCGGGTTTCGAGTGGGGGACCGGCTTCTACATCAACCCGATCCCCCCCGAGCAGGCGGCCGCGCATCTCCGGGGGGTGAATCCGGCCGAGGCGAAGGCGACCCCCGAGGCGGAGGGGTCGGAGGTGGCCGGATAGAGCGCATCCGGCACGATCGGAGGGCGATCTCTTGAAGCTGCTTCACCGGCTCCCTCACCGGGTCTCCTGGGTGGGGGTTCTCTTCGTTTCGGTCCTTCTGGGCGCGCCCTGGGTGTCGGCAAAGCGGGCCGCCTCCGATGATCCGCATGCCGCCCGGCCGGTGCGGCGTCTTTCCGTCCCCGAGGTCGCCGGTGAGTGGCTTGTCTGGAGGGACGAGGCAACCGGCCTTGCCAGGCGCCTCTCGCCCCTCCGGGCCGGCCGCGTTCCGAGAAAGAACGGCTCCCCCGACCGAGGAGCGCGCGCGGTCCTGGAGGAGCTCCCGGCCTTCCTCGGCATCGGATCGATCCTCTCGGAGCTCGAGGTCGTCCTCGTGAAGCGCGGCCTTGCGAGCGAACACGTGGTCTTCCGGAGGCGGGTCGGAGGTGTTCCTCTCGAGCCGGGCCGCGTCGCGGTCCACTTCGGGAGGAGCGGAGGGGTCCTCTGGATCGATTGCACGGTCGATTCGCGGCCGGCTCCCGCGAAGGCCCTCGCGGCGCTGAGCGGAGAGAAGGCGCTCGATATCGCCGCGGGCGGCGCGCCGGCTGAGGCGGGAGAGGCGGAGCTCGTCTACCGCGAGGAGGAGCAAGGCCTCCGGCTCGTCTGGAGGGTTCGGTTCTTCGACCCGGATTCGCCCGGCCTCTGGGAGGCGGACGTCGACGCGCGGAGCGGCGAGGTCTTGGAGCGCGCGAACCGGTCGATGCGGATCGACGGGAGCGGCACGATCTGGACGCCGAACCCGGTCAGTGTTCTCTCGGACACGACCCTTCGAGACATGAACGACGCGGACCAGGCCGTCTTCGATCCGGTGTACCGCGTCGAGACCCTGAGGGACCTCGACGAGCCCGGCGCGGGGAGCGACTACGTTCTCGAGGGGCGCTTCGTGCGGATCGCCGACTTCGAGAACCCGTCGATCCCGCCGCCGGCGAGAAGCCACCCGGACAGCTTCCGGACGAAGCGCTCCGACGACGCCTTCGAGGCGGTGATGGCCTACTGGCACCTTGACACCGCGCAGCGCTACCTCCGGAGCCTCGGGTTCGACGGCGTGAACGCGGACACGATCGGCATGATGCCGATTACGGTCGATGTGCACGCGTTCAACGGGGACGATAACTCCCGCTACGACCCTCCCCCTCTCCACCGCCTCGTATACGGCGACGGATGCGTGGACGACGCGGAGGACGCCGACGTTCTCATTCACGAGTACGGGCACGTGGTGGAGTACGGGCAGGTGCCGAACTGGGGGTACCCGTCCGGCTACATGGGGGCGATGGCCGAGGGCTTCTCCGATTACTGGGCGGAGTCGTACTCGGCCCGCTCCGGCGTGACCTTCGATCTGGGGCAGGTCTTCGACTGGGACAAGAACCGGATGGAGTATGGGGAGGCAACCCGGTGCGGCTGGCCCGGCCGCCGGGTCGACAACCACGCGGTAGTTCCGGACTCCCTCCGGCCGCTCACCGGGGGGAACATCTATATCAACTCGCTGATCTGGTCGGGCGCGCTCTGGGAGATCCACCGGGCGGTCGGAGGGGAGGCGGCCGATCGGACGATTCTCGAAAGCCATCTCTATCTCAACGGAACCTCGCCGAACTCGACCTTCGAGGACGCCGCGTGGGCGCTCCTTCAGGCGGACCACGAGCTCTCCGGAGGGGCGAACGCGCTCGGGATCTTCGAGGCTCTCCAGAACCGGGGAATCCTGACCGAGGAGAACACCGCCGAGCCGGTGATCCTCTGGGCGGCCCATCCGGAGACGCTGGTCACGGGAACCGCCCTCCTCTGCAGCTTGAGCCTCAGCGCCGTGGTGCCGATCCGCGCAGCGCGCGTCGTCTACGGGCGGGGAGCGGCCGGGGAGGACACGCTCGATCTCGCCCCTTCGGGCGAGGGCCTCTACGCCGGCTCGATCGCGATCGAAACGGGTACCGACTCGATCCTCTACTTCTACGAAGCGGTCGACGCCCTCGACCGCGCCGTCCGCCTGCCGGCGGACGAGTACCGAACCTACGTCGTGGTGGACACGGAAGCTCCCCGGATCTCCCACGTTCCTCTCCGGGATTTCCTCGAGAGCGAGCTTCCCGTCCCGATCACGGCGGTCGTCAACGACAACTCCTCCATCGACCCGGACTCGGTGATCGTCTCTTTCGTCTTCACCGGAGTCGGCGGCCTCGCGGACTCGGGGGACTTTCCCCTTGCGGCGACGGCGGCGGACTCGGTCTTCACGGGAACGTTCCCCGCGGTTCCGGGGCGGGTCGGCGCGTTCTCGTACCGGATCGCGGCGGTGGATCTCTCCCCGCTCCGGAACCGCGCATCGAGCCCGGAGAGCGGGTTCTACTCGTTCGACGTCTATCCATCCGAGACCCGCGTCCTCCTCGGGGGGCCGAACCCCTTCAAGGAGAGCGTCTCCTTCCAGGTCGCCCTCCCCGAGGACTCCGACATTCGACTGTCGATCTATGATCTCTCGGGGCGTCTCGTGAGAGGTCTGGCGGACGGCCCCGCGGGGGGCGGGGTCCACGCGTTCGAGTGGGACGGGAAGAACGGGGAGGGGCGGCGGGTCGCCCCGGGCATCTACCTGTACCGCCTGGAGGCTCGCGGAGAGGAGAAGGCCGGCACCGTCGTTCTTCTCCGATAGACGCCGCGGAGGGCGGTCCCCGTCGTCCGCGCTCCGGATGCGGCTCTCCCGGTGCGCGGTCGAGGCGGAGGGATGGGCCGCGCGATGAGCAGCTTCGGGAACAGCGATCTCCTCGAGCGCGTGCACCACTTTCTCCGCGAGCATCCGGAGGGCGTCCCCTCGACCGAGATCGCCCGCCGGTTTCTTCATGTGCAGGATCCGCGGCCTTCGTCGGCCGGGCCGGTCGTGGACTCCCTTCTCGGCGGGGATCCCCGCTTCTCCCTGATCGGCACGCAGATGTGGGCGGCCGCGCCCGATGAGACGCCCTCCGGGTCCGCGGGATCCGGAGAAGGGGCGCTCCTCTTCGGCGTCGCGAGGCGGTCGGAGACCGATCCGCGGGCGTACCTCTATGCCTTCCTTCGTACGCAAGAGGGCGTGGAGTCCGGCTCGCTCGTCTTCGTTCGGAGGCTCGGAGCGGCGGACACGCCGCCCGCCCGGCTTGCCGATCTCGCCCGGGGGGCGCGCCTCGTGGTCTTCTACTCGCGGGCGCCCTTTCGGGCTCTCGAGGAGCCCGCGCGGGTCTTCTTCGTCTCGACACTCCGCCTTCGCGCTTGGGCCTCGGGCTTCCTCGAGGGGAAGGAGGTCCGGACGCCCGCTCTCCTCGCGGCTCGGCTCGGCCTTCCCGTCAAGGAGGGAGAAGATCCCCTTCTCGAGGCGCGTCTCCTACGGGCGATCCACGAGCGCCTGTTGGAAACGCGCGGGCTCCCGCCCGCCGACACGGACCGCGCGGCGAGCCGTGAGGTCCCCTTCCTCCGGGAGGGGGGAGAGGAGCTTCTCGCCGATCTCCCGGACCGCCCCGGCGTCTACCGGATGCACGGCCGGACGGGGGAGTTGCTTTACATCGGAAAGTCCCGCTCACTTCGGTCGCGCGTGGAGAGCTACTTCACGGGGTTCTCCGGCCTGTCCGACGACAAGAAGGAACTGGTGCGGCGGATCGCGGAGATCGAGGTGGACGTGCTCGGGTCGGAGGCCGAGGCGCTCCTTCACGAGTGGAGGAGCATCCGGAAGAAGAGGCCCCCGTACAACGAGAAGGTGGAGGTCCGCGCCGAGCCCTCTCCGGTCGTCCGCGGAAAGAACCTCGTTCTCTTTCTCCCCTCGACGGACGAGCGGACGGCAACGCTCTTTCTCCTCCGTGCGGACGGGGCGATGCGCCGCCTCTCCGCCAGGAGGAACGCGAAGCGCCTCAATCGTCTTCGCGATGCGCTCCTCGGCTTCTTCCGGGGGGAGGGAGGGATCCGGGAGCCGGGCGCCTACGCTCTCCTCTCCCGGTGGATCGAGGAGGAGAGGGATCGGGTGACGCTCGTCGACGTCGCCCGCCACCCGGACCCGGGCGATCTTCTCCGGGTCGTGCGCGACTGCCTGCACGACCCCGACGTCGCGTCGGGAAAACGGATCGACCCGATCTAGGGCTCCACCCTACTGCTCAATCGGAGAAGCTCACGTCCTGCGAGCGAGGGATTCGGCCGGCGGCGATTCCCATTCCGACGACGACATAGAGCGTGAGCGCGACCTCTGAATCGCCGAGGTTCCATTCGAAGGCCCCGTGGACGAGGAAAGCCGCGACCCCGGCGATCGCGCCCTCGGCGACCGCGCGGGGAAGACCGGGCGGGGCCTCCCGCGAGGCGCGGACGAGCGCCCGGAAGAAGCCGAGGAAGAGGATCGCGAGAGCGAGGAGGCCCGGCGCGCCCATCGCGACGGCGGTTTGGAGGTAGAGGCTGTGGAAATGAGTGAGGGGCTCGCGCGCTTCCGGGGGACGTGCCGCCCGAATCGTCTCGCGAAGATCGTGAAGCCCGGCGCCGTGCCACGGATGCTCGAGGAAGAGACGGAGGCCCGCGTCCCAGAGGTAGACGCGCTCCCGGTTCAAGAAGAAGCCCGGGTCCCAGGAAGTGAGGAGCCGCTCGCGGAGTGAGGGAACCCCGGCGAGGACGGCGAGGAGGACGAGGAGCGCGGGGAAAAGAAAGCGAGGGCGCCGGCGGAGAAGGAGAACCGAGATCCCCGCCGCCAGAGCGAACCACGCCCCGCGCGTGTAGGTGAAGAGGAGCGCGGGGACAAGAAGAAGGAGCGCGATGCCGCCCCACCGGAAGGAGGCCAGGGCCGCGACCCCGAGGGCGGCGAGAGCGGCGAGAAGGAAGACTCCGGCGGTCGTCATGTAGAAGCCGATCGGACCGTCGAGGCGTTCCGGGTGGTTCCCCGCGCCCCCGGCCTGCTCGACGAGCCCGAGGGCCGCGGCCGCGGCCGCCGCGCCGAGAAGGATGATTGAGGCGAAAAGGAAATCCCGCCGGCTCTCGATCGCCGCGAGGGGAAAGACGACGGC
>JBDRFQ010000301.1:0-10072 GCA_043818685.1 Candidatus Eiseniibacteriota bacterium | reverse complement strand
CCATCACGCAGGCGTGGTCGGCGTAGTACGGGTTGGGAGGATCGCCGTACGGGCAGAGCGACCGGTAGATGTTCGTGAAGCGCGAGAGGAACAGGTTCGTCGTGTCTGCCCGGAGGGCCGCGTCGTTCGAGAGCCTTCGTGCGAAATCGAGCGAGGCGGTCTCGAACGCGTACTGCGCTCCGTTGTGGTACGGATAGGCGCTGTCCTTCACCCACGCGTCGTCGGCGACGAGGGCGACCCGCATCCGCCACGGCTCTTCCGTCCTTTCCGTCTCGTAGGCGAGCGTTTTCCCGACGAGGACGGCGGCCTCCGCGGCGTTCGACGCGGGAAAGCGTCCGATCAACATGTCCGGCGCGAGGTCCGCCTCTCCGTCGAGGAGGACGTACCAGACGTCGCTCGCGACCCAGTCGTTCCCCTCGGACGGGGAGCCGCGCTTGAACATCGGGTAGGCCGGGACGAGGTCGGAATCGCCCGCGGCGGCGTTCCCGGCGATCCCCCGAAAGTCTTCGTAGCCGTCGCCCACGAGAAGGACGTAGGCGGGAGGAATCTCCCACCGCTCGAAGGCGTACCGGAAGTAGCGCTGGAGGGCGAGCGGGTCCTTCACCCCACCGTTGAACTCGTCGTAAACGTCGCCGACGCGTGCCCGCGCGACGCGGAGCCCCTGCGACTCCCGGTGCTCCGCGAGCGGCTCGATCGCTTCGAGGAGCGGGTCGTGGGCGACGATGAGGTAGTCCGCTTCCCGGGAGGCGAGGGGCCCCCGGCCGTCCGGCTCGTCCCTCACGATCTTCTCCTCGCCGAGGCGCCGGGCCCCCTCGCGCGTCGATGCGGCGTACGGTCGCGGGGGACCGATCGAGTCCTGCAGGACGACGGTCCAGGCACCGTTCTCGAATCGAAGCGAGTCCGCTTCGACGCGAACCGGCTTGTACGGATCGGAGACATCGAGAAGGAGAAGGTCCGGATCGCCGAACCCGCTCGCCTCGATCTCCACGCGCCCTGTCTCCCTGCCGGTGGAGAAGCGCGCGCGGTCGTTCCGTGCGGCGTAGAGAAACGACGCGTGCACCTCGAACCAGTCGAGAAACCCGACCGCGCCCCTCGTGGTGGTTGTCGCGGGCGAGGTCCCTCTTGTGCCGAAGTAGTCGAAGCGGTTCGGGCCCTCCGCGAGGGAGGAGGCGGGGAACGAGCCGGAGCCCCATCGGAGCGCCGCCGCCGATCCGTAGAGAAGCTCGTTGAAGACCGTGTCGCCGCTCGCCGCGTTCACGATCACGTACCGGTGATACGGCTCGATCGGGTAGTACACGCCGACCGTGAGCCCCTTGATCCGGTAGGTTCCGTTCGTGTCCGGGGGGGGAAGGTCGATCTCCATCTCGAGATCGGTGATGTTGCCCGCCGGGTAGTAGACGTCGAGGGTCTCGGCGACCGTCTTGAACTCGTAGTAGACGTCCTGCTCCCACCGGATCGAGTCGGGGAAGGAGGGGAGCGGCGCGAGCCCCTCGTATCCCCGCCAACCGTCTCTCGTCTCGAACGAGGGGCTCCCCCGGTCCGTGGAGAGGAAGTAGGCCGCCTCGGAGGCGAAGCGGTCGTCGTTGTCCCGCTTCATCCGATCCTCCCGGAAACCGGGGAGGTAGGCGTAGAGCCGGTCTCCGGAGCCGAAGAGCCCGTCGGCGTCGTTGTCCTCCACGAGGAGGGGAAGGAGGCTCTCGGTAAACGGGTCTCCTCCCCCCTCGAGCTCCGCGTCCGAGAAGCCCCTTCGAGCCAGGGAGATCGATCCGACGTCGATGCCGTCCGGGAAGCCGGCGGCCGCGAGGTCCTCCCGGTCGATCCGGTAGATGCCGCTCTCGGCGACGAGGACCTTCCATTCGGCCCCGGCGGCCCCTCTCTTTGCGGGCGCGAAGGGGCGCGCCCTTCTCGTCCGGTGCTCGCGGGCCGCCTCGGCGTTCACGATCGTTTGGGAGTAAATCTTCTCCCAGAGCGGGTCGTTCGGGGCCGGCTCGCTTCGTGATCGCTTGCCGTCCCGGCCGCCGTCCGCCTCGATCCGGACGAGGAGGTCGATCCGCTTGTGTACCCGGAGAAGTCCGCTCGAGGGGATTGTCTGGAAGGTGTGCACGCGGATCGGGACGACCGACTGGTGGCGGAATCGCCCCTCGGCGCCGACGGAGACGACCGGGTCCGGGTACCATTCGGGCGAGCGGTACGCGGCCTCGTCGAGGGCGGGGAGGAGGACCGCCGTCCTGTCGGGGCCGATGATCGTGTCCCGTCCCGCCGGCTCGATCGGATCGCCTGGGAGGTCCTCGCTCTCGACCGACTCGACGGTCACGGCGACCCGGGCCCCCTCCGGCACGCCGATGAGGAGCGTCCGCATCGGGAGGCTGGGGCGCCCCGCCTCGGAGTGCCGTCCGGGGAACGAGGCGGCGACCCGCCGGAACGAGCCCTCTTCCCGGGCGGCCTCCTCGAGGAAGTACCCCCCCGCCGTTACGGTAAGCCGGAACTCCTCGGCGGCCGGCGCGGCGCCCGGCCGAAGGGCCGAAACGAGCAGCGCGGCAAGGAGGAACGCGGGGAGCCGGGCTCGCGGGTGGACCGAAGCTCTTCTCATCCTGCTCTGACTATAACAGCAGGAAGCGCATCGCGCACGCCGGAGCCCGGCCGCCGCCGCCGGCGGGGCAACCGTTGATTGTCCGATCAAGGCCCTCTTTCCGTGGAGCTCCGGAGCCGAGGGGGCAGGGCTCGCTTGCTCAAACATGCCGCACGCGCCGGGCTCGGTATTCCGGATGCCCTGCCCCTCCAGGCGAAGTCGGCGCGCGCGGCAACTCGCCGCTCTGCCCCGCCCCCGGACTCCGGATCGGTGCAACCGAGCGGAGCTTCTTGTCGAATCAAGGTATACTGGCCCCCATGACGGTGACGCGGAACGAGAACAGGGAGCGGGGAGACCTGCCGGCCGAGGATTTCCTTCGTGCCGGAGACCGCGCCCTCCGCTGGATCGCGCGCTACCTCGAAGAGACGCGCGAGTTCCCCGTGAGGTCGTCCGGCGGCGAGGGGGAGCTTCTCGCCGCGATCCCCGACGAGATGCCGGAGGAGGGGGAGCCGCTCGAGCGGATCGAGGAGGACTTCGTTCGGATCGTCCTTCCTCATGTCACCCACTGGAACCATCCCCGCTTCTTCGCGTACTTCGCGATCACCGGATCGATGCCGGGGATCCTCGGCGAGCTCTACTCCGCCGCGCTCAACACGAACGCGATGAAGTGGATCACCTGCCCCGCCTCGGTGGAGCTCGAGAAGGGGATGCTCCTCTGGCTCGGGCGCGCCCTCGGCCTCCCGGACGCCTTCTCGGGGATCCTCGCCGACGCCGCCTCGACGTCGACGCTCCTCTCCCTCGCCGTCGCGAGGGAGAAGGCGACCGGGTTCGACTGCCGCCGCCGCGGCCTCGGCGGGAGAAGCGCACCGCTCCGCCTCTACGCCTCCGAAGAGGCGCACGTGTCGGTCGAGAAGGCGGCGATCCTCCTCGGGATCGGGCTCGATCACGTCGCGCGCATTCCTTCGGATCGAAAGTATCGCCTCGACCCCGGGGCGCTCCGCGAGCGGGTGCGCGCCGACCGGGCCGCCGGGCTCCTCCCCTTCGCCGTCGTGGCAACCGCGGGGACGACGGCGACGAACAGCGTCGATCCGATTCCGGCGATCGCCGAGATCGCCGAGGAGGAGGGGCTCTGGCTCCACGTCGACGCCGCCTACGCGGGAGCCGCCGCGCTCCTTCCCGAGAAGCGGGGGCTCTTCGCCGGCTGGGAGAGGGCGGACACGATCGTCGTGAACCCGCACAAGTGGCTCTTCACGCCGATCGACGCGAGCGCGTTCTTCTTCCGCGACCCGGACGCCTTCCGCCGCGCGTTCTCCGTCGTCCCCGAGTACCTCCGGACGGCCGACGAGGCGGACAACCCGATGGACTACGGCTTCCAGCTCGGGCGCCGCTTCCGCGCCCTCAAGCTCTGGTTCGTCTTCCGCGCCTACGGGCGGCGCGGGATCGAGGAGAGGATCCGGCACCACATCCGGCTTGCCCGGGAGTTCGCCGACTGGATCGACGGCGACCCGGAGTGGGAGCGCCTCGCGCCGGCTCCCTTCTCAACCGTCTGCTTCCGGTGGCTCGGCCACGCCGGGCGGCCTCGGACGGAGGAGGATCTTGCCGAGCGGAACGAGGCCCTGCTCGAGCGAATCAACCGGAGCGGCGAGGCGTATCTCTCCCACGCGGCGCTCAAGGGGCGGGCCGCGCTCCGTCTGGCGGTCGGCAACGTCCGGACGACCCGCGCCGACGTCCAGCGCGTCCGGGAGAAGCTGATCGAGGAGGCGCGCGCGGTCTGAGCCGAGGGGCTCGCGGCTTGACCGGCCGGGGGGACGGTGCTAGCGTATGGCGCTCGCGGTGGAACCGGGTCGTGCTCGTGCTGCCGGGCGGAAGAGAAGCGGCCGGCGGTCGCGCCTTCCATGGGCGCTCGCGTGGTCGGGCCTCATGATCGCGGCCTCCTCCGTTCCGAAGATCCCGACGGCGCCTCCTCCGCTCCTGCACCACGACAAGATCCTCCACCTGATCGAGTACGGCGTGTTCGCGTGGCTCTGGGGAGAGGTTTTCCGCGGCTCGCGGCGCGAGGGGCTCCGGCGCCGCGCCTTCGCGATCGTGGTTCTCGGCGGCCTCGTCTGGGCGGCGCTCGACGAGGTCTACCAGGGAACCGTCGGCCGGTCCCGGGATCCGATGGACTTCCTGGCCGACGCGGTCGCGATCGTTGCCGTTCAAACGTTTCAGGAGTGGCGGAAACGCCGGGCGAAGGCGGGGTAGGGGATGCCGCGCATCCAGGCGATTCGGGGAACCAGGGACCTCTTGGGGAAGGAGCTCGCCCGCTGGCGCTACCTCGAGGAGAGGGTCCGGCGGGTCGCGGAGAGGTCCGGCTACGAGGAGATCCGGACGCCCCTCTTCGAGTCGACCGATCTCTTCTCCCGCTCGATCGGGGCCGACACGGACATCGTCCAGAAGGAGATGTACACCTTCGCCGATCGGAAGGGACGGAGCTTGACCCTCCGCCCGGAGGGGACCGCCTCGGTCGTACGGGCGTTTCTCGAGAACAACCTCGCGCGCGAGAAGCCCATCGCCAAGTTCTACTACATCGGGCCGATGTTCCGCTACGAGCGCCCCCAGAAGGGCCGCTTCCGCCAGTTCCACCAGTTCGGCACCGAGGTGCTCGGTCCCGAGGATCCCTTCTATGACGCGGAGACGATCGCCGTCTTCCACCAGGTCCTCCGCTCGGTCGGCCTTTGCGATCTCACCGTGCGGCTCGGCTCGGTGGGGGACGAGGCGTGCCGGCCGGCCTACGTGGAGCGGCTCTCCGTGTACCTCCGGGAGCGCCGGGAGAGCCTCTCGGAGATCTCCAGGGAGCGCCTCGAGCGGAACCCCCTCCGCGTGCTGGACAGCAAGGAGGAGGAGGACCGGGCGGTTCTCCGCGGGGTTCCCTCGATCATTGACGATCTATGCGGTTCATGTAAAAAGCATTTGGACGAGGTCCGCCGGGCGCTCGAGCGCGCGGGGATCCCGCACGAGCTCGACGCGGGTCTCGTGCGGGGCCTCGACTACTACACGAGAACCGTGTACGAGATCCACCACGACCGGCTCGGCGCGCAGAGCGCGCTCGGCGGCGGCGGCCGCTACGATCGGCTCGTCGAGGACCTCGGCGGGCCCCGGACCGCGGGGGTCGGCTTCTCCGCCGGCATGGAGCGGATCGTCTCCGTCGCCGAGGACCTCGCGATCCCCTGGGACGAGCCCCGCGCGCTTCGCATCCTGGTCGCCCCGCTCTCCGGCGCGGACGAGGAGCGGGTCTTTCCGGTCCTTCTTCGCCTCAGGGAGCGCTGGTGGGCGGACGGCTCGGAGCGCGCGCGGAACCTCAAGACCGTCTTGAAGCAGGCGAACCGCGTGGGCGCCGATCTCCTCGTCCTTCTCGGGGGAGAGGAGGGCGGCCCCGGTTCGGTCACGATCAAGAGGCTCGACACGGGGGAGCAGGAAGGCGTTCCCCTCGATCGCCTGGAGAGCCGGATCGATGAGATCGCGGCGGGTCTTCTCGAGGGCGGAGCGGAAGGAGAGAGCGGCTGATGGAACGGACCCGGACCCACAACTGCGGGGAGCTTCGAGCGGAGCACGCCGGCCGGCGCGTGGTGCTCATGGGATGGGTCCACCGCCTGCGCGACCAGGGGAGGATCTTCTTCTTCGATCTCCGGGACCGATACGGTCTCACGCAGGTTGCCGCGCAGCCGGTGGACGGTCTTTCCTCGGAGAGCCTCCGCGATCTCAAGAGGGAGTACGTCGTGGCGGTCGAGGGGACCGTCCGGGAAAGGCCCGAGGGGAACCCGAACCTCCCGACCGGCCAGATCGAGGTCGTCGCCGAGCGGGTCGACCTCCTGAACCGCTGCGAGACGCCTCCCTTCGTCATCGAGGACGAGGTCGACGCCACCGAGGAGATGCGGCTCCGGTACCGCTTCCTCGATCTCCGGCGCCCGCCGATGCAGAGGCGGATCGTCCTGCGGCACGTCGCCGCGCAGGCGGCCCGCCGCTATCTCACCGAGCAGGGCTTTCTCGAGATCGAAACGCCGCTCCTCGTGCGGAACTCGCCGGAGGGCGCGCGCGATTTCCTCGTTCCGAGCCGCCTCGCGCCGGGGAGGTTCTACTCGCTCCCGCAGTCGCCGCAGATCTACAAGCAGCTCCTCATGATCTGCGGGTTCGACAGGTACTTCCAGCTCGCCCGCTGCCTCCGGGACGAGGATCTCCGCGCAGACCGGCAGCCGGAGTTCACCCAGATCGACTGCGAGCTTTCATTTACGAACGAAGGAGAGGTCTTCCGCATCATGGAGGGCCTCATGGCCGTCGTTTGGAGGGAGACCCTCGGCCGCGCGGTCGAGACCCCGTTCCCGATCCTCGCCTACGACGAGGCGATGGAACGATACGGGAGCGACAAGCCGGACATCCGGTTCGATTTGACCATCAAGCTTCTCGACGCGGCCGCCGCGTCGTCCGAGTTCCAGGCGTTCCGCGCGGTGCTGGGCGAGGGGGGAACGGTGCGCGGCCTCGTCGTTCCGGGCGGGTCCGCCTTCTCCCGCAAGGAGATCGACGCCCTCGAGGCGCTGGCGAAAAAGCACGGCGCGAAGGGCCTTGCCTGGACGAAGGCGAAGGAGGGGGGCCTCGAGGGGGGGGTCGGAAAGTTCTTCGACGGGGCGAAGCTCCGCGAGGCGGCCGCCGCGTCCGACGGCGACCTTGTCCTCATGGCCGCCGGTCCGTGGAAGAAGACGCTGACCGCCCTCGGGGCGGTCCGGAACGAGGTCGGGCGGAGGCTCGGGCTCGTCCCGGACGACGAGCTCCGCTTCCTCTGGGTGAACCGGTTCCCGCTCTTCGAGTGGAGCGAGGAGGAGAACCGGTGGGAGCCGGCCCACCACATGTTCACCATGCCGTTCGAGGACCAGATCCCTCTGCTGGAGAGCGATCCGGGGAAGGTCCGTGCGCACCTCTACGATCTGGTCTTGAACGGGGTCGAGATCGCCTCGGGCTCGATCCGAAACCACGATCCGGATCTTCAGAGGCGCGTGATGGCGGTCGTCGGGATCCGCGGAGAGGAGCAGGATCGGCGCTTCGGTTTTCTCCTCAACGCCCTCCGCTACGGCGCGCCCCCGCACGGCGGGATCGCGTTCGGTTGGGACCGGATCGTTCTTCTCCTCTCCGGGGGAGAATCGCTCCGCGACGTCATCGCCTATCCGAAGACGACGAGCGGGCTCTCCCTCATGGACGGGAGCCCCTCCGAGGTCGAGCCGGAGCTCCTCCGCGATCTCGGGATCGAGCTGAAGAAGGACAAGTAGAGGTTCGTGCTCCCCCGAACCCGGGCTCCGCGCGTGTCCGTGCTATCGGTTCCGGGCGGCGCCGGATAGGATCGGGTCTGGGGAGGGCGGGCGTCCGATCGCGCGGGGAGACGCGGTTCGGGGGAGGCCCGCCCGTCGGGGTCGCTCATGCGGATCGGGCCGAAGCTCACCATCTCGCTGCTGATACCGGTCGCTCTTCTGATGATCCTCTTCGCCGCCATCGACGACGTCTGGAGCCGCGCGCGTCTCCGCCAGGAGCTGGTCCGCGAGGGTCGCTCGGTCGCCCGCACCGTTCAGGTGGCGATGGAGGACTACTTTCGCGACCGGGATCTGGCCGAGGCGCGTGATCTCGTCGACAAGATCAGCGCCTACGAGCGCGTGCTGGGCCTCCGCATCTTCAACCCGGACGGGACCCTCAACTACCAGTCTCGAGGCCTCGAGGACCACCCGTTCATGGCGCACGAAACCCTCGCCCGGGTCATCGAGGAGAAGATCCCCCTCGAGACGGAGCGGAAGATTGGGGAGGACCCGGCGATCAGCTTCCTCTTCCCCCTCTCCAGCGCCGACGGAACGGTGGTCGGCGCCGTCCAGCTCCTCCAGCTCGGGTCCTTCGTCCGGGAGGAGGCGATCGCGTCCCGCCGCTCGATCGCGGGCCTCACCGCGGTCATGATCGCGGCGATCACCCTGATCATCCTTCTGGTCACCTGGTTCAGCGTGACCCGGCCGAGCCGCGAGCTCGTGCGGAGCTTCCGCGACGTCGGGTCCGGCGACCTTCTCTCTCGCGTCCCCGAGCGGGGGGACGACGAGTTCGGGCGCCTCGCCAGGGAGTTCAACGCGATGTGCGAGCGTCTCCAGTCGGCCCGGCATTCGTTGATGGCGGAGCAGGAGGAGCGGCGCCACGTCGAGGCCGATCTCCGGAAGGCGGAGCAGATGGCGGGCCTCGGCCGTCTCGCTGCGGGCCTCGCCCACCAGATCGGCACGCCGCTCAACGTGATCGGCGGGCGGGCGGATGCGCTCCGGCGGAGCCTCCGGGGGGACGCGGAGTCGGAACGGAAGCTCCGGATCATCGTCGAGCAGATCGCGCGCATCACACGCACCGTTCGCGGGATGCTCGACTTCGCCAGCCGGGGCGAGCTGCGCCTCGTCACGGGGGACGCGCTCGCGGTGCTCCGGGGCATCCTGGAGTTCATGGAGCCCTCCTTCGAGGAGAAGCGGATCCGGGTCGAGACGTCGTACCCCGGGCGGATCGTCCCCGCGGCGATCGACAAGGACCAGATCTCGGAGGTCTTCCTCAACCTCGTGAAGAACGCGGTGGAGGCGATGCCCGGGGGAGGGGTGCTGCGGGTCGGCGCGCGCGTCGCGGACCGCCCGCACCCGGAGGAGGGAGGGCCCGCGCGGCCCTTTCTGGAAATCCGGGTCGAGGACACGGGAGCCGGCATCGATCCCGAGCACCTGGCGCGCGTGTTCGATCCGTTCTTCACGACCAAAGACGTGGGGGAGGGGACCGGGCTCGGCCTCTCTGTCTCGTACGGGATCGTCCGCGAGCACGGGGGATGGATCGGAATGGAGAGCACGGCGGGGATCGGCACGTGCGTGACCGTTCTTCTGCCTGCGGAACAGCCGGCTCCGGGGGAAGAGGCGTGAGATGAGTGAGAAGGCGGCGGTGCTGGTCGTGGAAGACGACCGGGAGATGAGGGATCTGCTCGTGGAGGAGCTCTCCGCGGGCGGCTACGAGGTCCTCGCCGCGGCGGGGGGGTCCGAGGCGCTGCGCCTCCTGTCCGGCGCGCGGGTCGACATCGTGGTGACCGACCTGATGATGCCGGGGATGAAGGGGGACGAGCTGCTTCGCGAGGTCCGTTCGCGCGCGCCGGAGGTCCCCGTGGTGATCATCACGGCGTTCGGCAGCATCCCGGCCGCCGTCGAGGCGATGAAGGCAGGGGCGTTTCACTTCGTCCCGAAGCCGTTCCGCATGGAGGATCTCCTCCGGATCCTCGACTCCGCCCTTCGCGAGAAGAAGATCCTCTCGGACATGGCGAAGGTGCGGCGCGCGGCCGCGGGCCGCGGGTCGGAGATCGTGGCGGAGAGCGAGGCGATGCGGCGCGTCCTCGATCTCGTTCGGAGGGCGGCGCCCGCGGACGCGCCCGTGCTCATTCTCGGGGAGAGCGGAACGGGGAAGGAGGTGATCGCGCGCGCCCTGCACCGGGGG
>JBDRFQ010000300.1:0-2686 GCA_043818685.1 Candidatus Eiseniibacteriota bacterium | reverse complement strand
TGGCTCTTTCGCATCGCGCGGAACCTCGCCTACGACCACCTCCGCCGGCGCCGCCGCGGTCTCGGCGGCTCCGGCGCGGCCCGAACCGTAAGAACCGCGTCTCCCCGCCGGGCGCGCCGCGATTCGGGCTACTTGTGCAGGTGCTTCGCCGCGATCACCGGGATCCCGCTTTTCAACAGAGCCCGCGCCGTTCGGTTCAGCGCGATGTGCTTCTCCATGTAGTTCCGCTCGAGGAAGGGCATGAGCCCCTGCGCCTCGATGTCCTTCTTCGGCATGAAGTACTCGAGGATGTTCGAGGGATGCTCGAGCTTCTCATCGATCTCCGGATCGCCCCCCTCGTGCTTCGCGCTGATGTTCTTCACCTTGCGCGCCACCTCGACCAGCTCGTTTCTCCGGTTGTAGGGCTGCCTCACGATCCCCTTGAACGTCTCGGTGATGTGGTGCTCGAAGCGCACGACGGACTCGAAGTCGAGGACGCCGCGCACCTCGGCGCAGAGCTCGATCGTCTCGTTGTTCACCGAGTTGGAGAAGTTGAAGCCGATGAGGGGGGTGGTTCCGTCCTCCCGCGAGAAGAGCTTCGCCGCCAGAAGCGTCCAGAGAACGGCGTAGGGGTTGTCGTTCCCCATGAACACCGAGATCTTGAACTCGTTGTCGATCCCGAGCTTGTGGAGCATGTATCCGAGGAAGACGGTCCCCGGGTTGATGTTGAGGACCTGGCTGGTTCCATAGTTTGTATAGTAATAAAGGAATTCGTCGACCCACTTGAGCGCGTAGTCGTTCGGCTGCCCGACCCCGCCGAAGTAGCCGGTGATCGTCTCCGGCCCGCCGAGGTGGACGTTCGAGCCGTCGGTCCCTTTCGTGTCGAGCGTCTCGACGTAGCTCGCTCCGACGACCCGCATCGCCGCCGCGACCGCAAGGAGATCCCCTTGGTCCTCCGACGACTCCTTCATCGAGCGCACGCGGATGAAGCGTCCCGGCATCAGCTCGCGCTTCTCGATCGCCCGCTTCGCCTCGGTGATGAGCCACGGGAAGAAATTGAGCGCGCTGATCTCGAGCGTCACGGCGAACGAACGGTTCGCGCTCTTCGGCTTAGCGCCCCCGAGCGCCTGCGCCCGATACTCCTCCATCGGCACGAACGCGCCCTTCTCCTTCTTCTCCGCGAGCCATTCGAGATCTTTCCGATAGGGAGAGCCGGTCTCCTCGAGACGCCGGACGAGGTTCTTCAGCTTCCCCGATTCGGCGGCCTTCCGGTTGATCTCCTCGACGCCGCCGTGCTTCTCCACGACCGCGAGGAAGCGATCGACGAGCGTGTTGTCGGGACTCGTGAGATACTGATTGATCGCTTTCAGCCGGTCGGACGGGATCGCGAGCTGCTTGCGGAGTTTGCCGGTCACGAGAGGTGCCTCCCTTCGAAGGGGGATACGGTCGATACGTGGAACGGTTGGGACAAGAATAGCGGCGGGGCGCCTCTTCTGTCGACCGGGAACCGGCCTGCGTGGAGCGCGGGAGCCCGTGCCGGGGTTCTGGATAGTGTGGAAATGTGGAAAACGAGGAGGCCGGACGGGCCGGGCGGTCCTGACTCCCAACTCGATAAAAACCAATCGGTTGTGGTTGGGGTCCGCGAAGGGTTCTTACCGCTTATCCACAACGGCTTCCGCCTCGACCAGTTAGCCAAAATCGGCGCCCGGCCCTCCGGCTCGGCGCCGAAATCGGGTAGAATGGACGCCTCGAGGGGTTATTGATGGGTCGTGTTCTTGCCATAGCCGCTCTGATTCTGGCCGCCGCCGGGGCGTCTGCCCAGGATCGTATGGTCCACTCGCGGGGCGACCTGCTCCTGGGGACGACGCTCGACCGCTTCTTCGACTTCGAGGGGGGGGCGCGGGAATGGAGAGGGGCCGGTTCGTTCGAGTCCGGCGTCCTCCGCATCGGCGCCCCCTTCGTCGGCGACTGGGTCCGGGCGTTTTATCACTGGGAGGGCGGGGATCCGTTTGCCCTCGAATGGGAGGCGCGTCCCGCCGGGGGGCCACTGGAGGCGGAGTTCGCGCTCCTCCTCGGGTACGAGCCGGGGTTGGGGGAGGTGCGGGTGCGTTTCTCGCCGGAAGGGGTCGTCGCGGTCGACCGGTTGCGGGGCGGCTTTGACGAGGCGATCACGCCGGTCGTCTCCCAGACGGTCCAGCGCGGGGCCGGGTGGGGAAGCTACGCGGTGCGCGCGTACCGGGGGAGGCTGTCGGTCGTCGTCGCGGGAGAAGAGGTGCTGAACGCCGAGCTCCCCGGGCCCGGTGGGGGCGCAATCGGGTTCGCCGTCTCGCCCGGGGGCATCTTCGAGTTCGATCATGTCGCGCTCTACCGGTCGCGGAGGGGGGCGCCGGCGCCCGAGGCCCGCCCCGGGGAGCGTCCGATCTACTTCGACTCGTACTCCATCGGGCGCGACGAGTGGATGAGGGGGCTGTTCCCGGCGCGCGAGGGGGCGCTCGTCGCTTCCGCGCCGGAAGGAGAGACCTTCACGGACCTTCTCGCGCTTCCTCTTCCCGAAGCCTGCCGGGTCCGCGTCGCCTTTCGGATTTCGGGGACGGGGCGCGCGGGGTTTCTCTTCCACGCCCGGGCCGAAGGGGATGCCCCGGGCGGCTACGTGTGCGAGGCCGGGGCGGACGGCGCGTTCGCTTTGTATCTCAAGGAATCCCCGGCG
>JBDRFQ010000299.1:0-7886 GCA_043818685.1 Candidatus Eiseniibacteriota bacterium | reverse complement strand
CAACAACGCATCCCCCGACATCCAGGCCGCCGTTCTCGGCCGCGTGTCGAGCACGATGGACCGCTTCAACAGCATGGCGCCGGCGGAGCAGAAAGAGATCGTCCTGAAGGCGAACGCCGACGAGCTGGACGCGATGTTCGGCAAGAGCATCGCGAAGGACCTCCAGATCGCGATTCTGATGAACGCGCCGGCGGCCGCACGGGCGGAGCTCTTGCTGAACGCAAGCTCCCCGGAGATGGCCGCGGTGTTCGGAAGCGCCTCCGCCGAGACTCGCCAGGCGGTTCTCGGGAGCATGCCCGCGGCCGCGACCGCCGAGCTCTTCCTGAACGCGCGGGCGCCCGAGGCGGCCCGGATGCTCGGAAGCGCATCGGAAGAGACGCGAGGCGCGATCTTCGGAAGCGCGCCGCCCGCGGCGACCGCGGAGCTTCTTTTGAACGCGAGCACCGCGGAGATGACGGAGATCTTCGGAAGAGCCGCCCTCCAGGCGCCGGGCGCGGCGCTCGAGAGGAGAGCGGCCTCCGAGACGCACTGATATCCACGGCCCGGTTCGCCGGGCTTCTCTGGGGACCGCCGGTGTCTCTCTCCTACGGATTCGCCGGCGGTCCCCGCCTTCCTATCTGATAGAATGAAGACCGGCGAAGCGGCGGCTCCCTTTCGAAGAGGTCCGTTCGTCTTCCTCTCGATGCCGCCGCCTCCGCCGCGGGCGGGAGTGCAGCATGCCGAACACGCGCCGCCGAGCATCGCGGAGCGCACTCACTCCGGCGAGACCTCTCGTCCTCCTCGCCGTTCTCATCCTCTTTGCGCGCTCCGAGTCCGACGGAGCGGACTTCCGCTACCGCTGCCTCGAGACCGAGAACCTCAAGCTCGTCTACTACGACGAAGAGCATTCGTACGTGGTGCCGCACCTCACCCGCTGCTTCGAGAACTCGCTTCGCTACCACCGTGATCTCTTCCGGTACCGGCCGAGCGAAGAGGTGACCGTCCAGCTGCAGGATTTCGACGACCACGGATACGCCGGCACGACCACGATCCCCTACAACTTCATCTCGGTGGGGATCGAGCCCTTCGAGTACGTCTACGACACCTGCCCCACGAACGAGCGGATGAACTGGGTGATGAGCCACGAGCTCGTCCATGTCGTCGCGTGCGACCAGGCGGCGCCCTGGGACCGGTTCTTCCGCACACTCTTCTCCGGGAAGGTGATGCCGACCGACGAAGACCCCGTCTCGATGTTTTACAGCTACCTCACCAACCCGAGGTTCTACGCCCCCCGGTGGTATCACGAGGGGATCGCGGTCTTCCTCGAGACCTGGATGGCCGGGGGGATCGGGCGCGCCCAGAGCGGCTACGACGAGATGGTCTTCCGCACCATGGTGAGGGACAGCAGCTTCTTCTACGACATCGTCGGGCTCGAATCGGAAGGAACCACCAGCGACTTTCAGATCGGCCAGAACTCGTATCTCTACGGCACGCGCTTCGTGAGCTACCTCGCCTATCTCCACGGACCGGAGAAGATGCTCGAGTGGTTCCGGCGCGCGCGCGGAACCGAACGCTATTTCGCCTCGCAGTTCCGCAGGGTGTACGACGTTTCGCTCGACGACGAGTGGTCGCGGTGGATCGAATGGGAGCACGAGTGGCAGCGGGCGAACCTCGACTCGATCCGGAGGTACCCGGTGACGCCGTCCGTTCCGCTCTCGGAGCGGCCCCTCGGCTCCGTCTCGCGGGCGTTCTACGATCGCGAGACGCGAAAGCTCTACGTCGCCGTGCGCTATCCGGGGGAGTTCGCCCACATCGCCGAGATCGACATCGACTCCGGAAAGATGCGGAAGATCTGCGAGATCGACCTTCCCGCTCTCTACTACGTCGCATTCGTCGCGTACGACCCGTCGAGCTCCCGCCTCTTCTTCACCACGAACAACGGGAAGTACTGGCGCGGCATCAGCGCGGTGGACGTGAACAGCGGCAAGACCGAAACTCTCATCCGCTACGTGCGAACCGGCGACCTCGCGTTCAACCGGGCGGACGGGTCCCTGTGGGGCGTGCAGCACCACCGGGGCCTCTCGCGCCTCGTCCGCATACCCCCTCCGTACACGTCCTGGCACGAACTCCTCGTCCTCCCGTACGGGCGGGACATGTTCGATCTGGACGTCTCCCCGGACGGCAAGCACCTCTCCGCCTCCGTGGTCGAGATCAGCGGAGAGCAGCGGCTCGTTCTCATGGAGACGGAGAAGCTCCTTCGTTTTGATGCCACGTACGAGACCCTCTGGGAGCCGGAGCACATCGCCCCCTCCAACTTCGTGTTCTCTCCGGACGGGCGCTTCCTCTACGGGACCTCCTATCTCACGGGGGTTTCCAACGTGTTCCGCTACGATCTCGCCGAGCGGAAGATGGAGGTCCTGAGCAACTCGGAGACCGGCTTCTTCCGCCCCGTTCCGATCGCGGACGACTCTCTGATCGTTTTCTCATACGGCGGGGAGGGGTTCGTCCCCTCGCTCATTCGGGTCGAGCCGACCGAGGATGTCGCGGCGGTTCGCTATCTCGGGCATGCGGTGGTGGAGAAGCACCCGCAGGTCGCGGGCTGGATCCTCGGCTCTCCGGCCGCCGTCGACATCGACTCGGTCACGGTTCGCTCGGGCGACTACAGCGGGATCCGCAACCTCGGCTTCGCGTCGCTCTACCCGATCGCGGAGGGGTACAAGCAGTATCCGGCCTTCGGGCTTCGCGCCGACATCCTCGATCCAGCCTGGGTTCACCGTCTCACGCTCGCCGCCTCCTACACGCCCGAGGAGGGTCTCCCCGAGGACGAGAGGGCTCACGCCCGCTTCAGCTACCGACGCTACCCGTGGACGCTGACCGGATCTTACAACGCCGCCGACTTCTACGATTTCTTCGGCCCGACGAAATCGAGCCGGAAGGGATACTCGCTCGGGCTCGGATACCGGGGCTACCTCTATCTCCGTGGCACGCGGTCGCTTCAGTACGGGCTCAGCGCGGGCGGATACTGGGGGCTCGAGAGGCTTCCCGACTACCAGAACGTCGCGACGTCGTTCGACAACTTCGCCACCGCCGGGGCGACGCTCTCCTGGTCGGACCTCGCGGGCACGATCGGATCGGTGGAGGCGGAGAAGGGGTTCCTCTGGTCCCTCAACTCGTCGAACACCCGAGTCCGATCCAAGACGTACCCGAGGCTGCACGGCGACCTCGCGCTCGGCTTCCTCCTCCCGCTCGACCACTCGTCGATCTGGCTGCACGCGGCGGGAGGGCACGGTTTCGGGGGGAGGGACGAGCCGTTCGCGAACTTCTACTTCGGGGGCTTCGGCAACAACTGGGTCGATCACGCCAACGTGAACCGCTACCGGAAGCACGACAGCTTCCCCGGCAAGGAGCTGAACGCCGTCGGCGGCAGGAACTTCTCGAAAGCGATGGTCGAGTGGACCCTGCCGCCGCTCAGGTTCCGGCGCCTCGGCTTCACGTTCCTCTACTCGAACTGGGCCCGGCTGGCGTTCTTCTCGTCGGGAATCGCGACGAACCTGGACAGCCGCGAAGCACGCCGGGAGCTGGTCGACGCGGGCGTCCAGCTGAACCTGAAGCTCGTGATCTTCTCTTCTCTCGAGTCGACCTTCTCGGTAGGATACGCGCGGGCGGCGGAAAAAGGCGCGGGCCCGGAGGACGAGCTCATGGCTTCCCTCAAGATCCTCCGGTAGAACCGCCGCTTCCGGGCAACCAAGCGAACCCGGGGCCGATCGGCGCGGCGGCCGGGCGATCGAGCGGGAAGGTGACGGCGGATCTGCTTCTTCGAACGGGGATCGCGGTTCTTCCGGTCGCCGCCTTCCTCGCGGTTCTTCTCCTTCTCGACAGCTACAAGCTCGTCCGTCTCGGATCGGTTCTCCGGACCGTGCTCGTCGGCGCCGGGGTCGCGGCGCTTTGCCTCGTCTCGAACCGGCTCCTCCTCGAGGCGCTCGGCTGGCAGCCGATTCACTACAGCCGCTACGGCGCGCCGATCGTGGAGGAAGCGCTGAAAGGAGCCTATGTCGTCTTTCTCGTCCGGAGGAAGAAGGTCGGGTTCATGGTGGACGCGGCGATCTACGGCTTCGCGGTCGGCACCGGCTTCGCGATCGCCGAGAACCTCGTTTACGTCTCTGCGCTCGCCGGGACGAACCCGATCGTCTGGATTCTCCGGGGTTTCGGAACGGCGATCATGCACGGGGGAACCACGGCGCTCGTCGGGGTCTTCCTGAAGGGCGGCGTCGAGCGGCATGGGTCCGAAGGGCTCCGCGCGGTTCTCCCCGCCCTCGGGGCGGCGATCGTTTTTCATTCTCTCTTCAACCATTTCCTCCTCTCGCCTGTCCTCTCGGCGGTCATCCTGCTCATCGGGCTCCCGCTCGTGACCGTGGCCGTCTTCCGGAGAAGCGAGGAGTCCCTGCGGGAATGGCTCGGCGTCGGCTTCGACACCGACGCCCAGCTCCTCGAGATGATCAACACCGGAAACATCTCGGAGAGCCGGATCGGGCGGTATCTCATGGCCCTTCAGGACCGCTTTCCCGGAGAGGTGCTCGCCGACATGCTCTGCCTGATCCGCGTTCAGGTCGAGCTCGCCATTCGAGCGAAGGGGATTCTCCTCATGCGCCAGGCGGGCTTCGAGGTCGCTCCGGACCCCGAGGTGACCGAGCGCTTCGCCGAGCTCCGCTACCTCGAGAAGAGCATCGGGAAGACCGGGAAGCTCGCCCTGAAGCCGTGCATCCACTGGACCAGCCGCGAGCTCTGGCAGCTCCACATGCTGGGGAAGCGATAAAACCAGCGGCAGGGAGCAGAAACACGGCGCCAAGAAGGGCCGCGAAGCAGTTACGGCTTCGACCAATGAGTCGAAGATTTCAAGAGTCTCTCCCTTTCTGGTCATTTTCATTGACAAGGCGATACTATGATGCTAGCATCTTGCCGAGATTCCGCTGTGAATCACACCAACCTCGCCTGACTTCTGAGCTTCTGTGGTTCGCGAAGCCGCAAACCGTTTCGGGCGCCGTCGACTTGCTCCGGAGCTATGGAGGGTCTTGGGCGCGTGACCTTCTCCGCTCTCCTCTTGCTGCAATCCTGCACCCCGGCTCAAATTGCATTTACATGTCTCTGCGGGAGTCGCACCGGTGCGGGTCGATTTCATAGTCTCGCAAGGGGAGAACGCGCGGTTCGCGCCTAGTTTCAAGGCAAGGGGAAGGGGTTCGCAGACGCTTGCTTCTTGTGATCGGAAAGGAGGGCCGGATATGCCGATCTTCAGGTTCTTCGTGGTGTTCCTGTTGTCTTTCCTCCTATCCGCGGTCGCCTGGGCCGCCCCGGGTAGCGCCGAGGGGGAGGCAGACCGAACGACATACCTCCTCCAAAACTCAGTGATAGGCGCCGCGGGCACCCGCGGCTCCAGCACGCAGTTCGCTCTGGGAGGCACCCTCGGGCAGCCGACCCCAGTCGGTGTCGGCTCCAGCCAGAACTTCGACCTCTACGCGGGCTTCTGGGGGCGGCTCTGGATCGTCACGAGCGTCCTGGAGGGAACGCCTCCGGAGACGTTCTCGAACGCACTCTTCCCCAACATACCGAACCCGTTCAACCCGATGACGACGATCTCCTACGAAGTCGCCGGTCCTGCGCCGGTGGAGATCACGATCTACAGCATCCAGGGTCGGGCGGTGCGGACCTTCGTTGAGGGGACCCGGGCACCCGGCCGCTACCAGGTGGTTTGGGACGGCAGAGACGAGCGAGGAGAGAACGTCGGCTCCGGCGTCTATCTCTACCGCCTGCAAATCGGGCCGTACGACGATGTCAAGAAGATGGTCTTGGTGAAGTAGGAGGAAAGGACAATGAGAACAACCGCGCACATCTCGTTGTGCTGGGCGGTCATCCTGATCGCCGTCAGTCCTGCCCTTGGGGACGCGCCGCGCCTCATCAACTATCAGGGAACGCTCACGGACTCAGAGGGAGCACTCGTCAGTGGTCCCCACGACCTGACCTTCACGATGTATCCGGACAGCTCCGGCTCGGCGGTCTACTGGCAGGAAACGCGTCTCGATGTAAGCGTGGATCAGGGCCTCTTCAACGTTATCCTGGGATCGCTTGAGGTCTTCCCCGACTCGCTCTTCGGCTTCGAGGAACTCTGGATGGGCGTCAAGGTGGACGACGACCCCGAGATCCAGCCGAGGATGAGGGTCACATCCGTTCCTTGGGCTCTGATCGCTTCGCTGGCCGACTCGGCAGGCGTTGTCCACTGGAACGACGTTTCCTCCATGCCCGCCGGCTTCGCGGACGGAATTGACGATGTCGGCGGCACGGACACTGATTGGACCATCTCGGGAGACGACATGTACTCCGGTGTATCCGGAAACGTCGGTATCGGGACGACCAGCCCCGGCGCCAAGCTGCACGCGGTCGGCAGCGCGGGACACTACGGCCAAATGGGGCTCGGGAGCTACGGCGTCTACGGGGCGCACAGCAGCGGAAACTACGGCTACATCGGGGCGAGCAGTCGAGGCGTTTTTGGCTACTGCGGCGCCACAGACGGCGTTTTCGGCCAAACCACCACCGGGACCGGCGTGCGGGGCTACAGCAGCGGCACGGGCCTGGGGCTCGTGGGGCACAGCGTCAACGGCTCGGGCGTGTACGGGTACAGCAACAACAGCTACGCGGGGTACTTCAACGGAAACGTCTGGCTGAGCGGGCTCGAAATGCCCACGGGAGCTTCCGAGGGGTTCGTTCTGACGTGTGACTCGGCGGGCATCGCGAGCTGGGCGGCGGTCACCACGGCCATCGAGACCGTCTTCACCGAGATCCTGACCGTCGATGGGGACGCGAGCATTGCCGGCTCCCTCCTTGTCGGGACCGCTCCAGTTAAAGACGGCGAGACGGAGCGTGGAAGCTGGAAGATCGAGGCCGTGCACGATGATAGTCGCAACTACGCGAGGCTCGGCGGCTCCAGCATGGGAATCAAGGGCTATCACTACTCGACCGGAAACTACGGGTGGATCGCCGATTCCTTCGCAGGAGTCGGAGGCTATGCCTCCTCCGGCTCCGGTGTAATGGGTTTGAGTGGGACCGGCTACGGGATGGACGGCCAGGCCACCAGCGGCATTGGTGTGAAGGGGTCAGCAACCACCGGCACGGGGGTCAGGGCGAGCGCGTCTCTTTCCGGCGGCATCGCTCTCCGGGCGTGGGCGAGCGGAGGTCCATCGGGGTCGCAAACCGCGGTCCAGGTCGAACAGGGATACGGCGATTGGATCAAGCTGGCCGTCAACGAGATCGGCGATACCTACATGCTTCACAACCCGATGACCCAAGACCGCCTTTCATTCGGTGTCTACGATGCCCTTACGGACCAGCACTACTGGGACGTCATCGCCATCACGGACGACGGAAAGGTCGGCATCGGCACAGGGACGCCGACCGAGCAGCTCGAGGTCATCGGCACGACGAGAACCGATGTGCTCGAGATCGCCGGCGGCTCCGATCTCGCCGAACCATTTCCGATATCCGGAAACGAGACCGTGATGGAAGGCGCCGTCGTCGTGATCGATGAGGAAAACCCCGGCCGGCTGAAGCTGAGCGACCGCGGGTACGACCGACGGGTCGCCGGCGTCGTGAGCGGAGCCGGAGGTCTGAATCCCGGTCTCACGCTCAGCCAGAGGGGCGTGACCGACGAGGGGAGGAACGTGGCGCTCAGTGGCCGGGTCTACGCCTGGGCCGACGCGTCGAACGGCCCGATCGGACCGGGGGACCTCCTCACGACATCGAGCACGCCCGGGCACGTGATGAAGGTGACCGACTACGACAGGGCGCACGGCGCCGTGATCGGGAAGGCGATGAGCTCGCTCGAGAGCGGGCGCGGGCTGGTGCTCGTGCTCGTCAACCTG
>JBDRFQ010000298.1:0-12662 GCA_043818685.1 Candidatus Eiseniibacteriota bacterium | reverse complement strand
CGCTCGGCGATGAACGCGAGCCCCCTCCGGGCGTAGAGCGCGGATACCTCCGAGGGTTTCAGGCGCCTCCCCTCGTCGATCTCCGCGAGGCGGTGGACCTTCTCGAAGGTCCACTGCGCGAGCCCCGGGAAGGTCGAGTCGCGCCCGGTGGCGTGCTCGTTGTTCCCGATGTAGAAGTTGATCCCCGCGCTCGTCGAGACGAGCACCGCGTCTTTTCCCGCGGCGAGGTTGTACGCGAGGACCGGAACGAGCGGGAGAGCGGAGCCGGCCGCGAGGAGGAGCGCGGCCCGGACGCGGCGGCGGAGGATTTCCCGGATCGCGAAGGCGGGGAGAAGGAGGAGCGCGTTCGGGCGCGCGGCGGAGGCGAGGCCGAGAAGAACGCCGGCTCCGAAGGGACGATCTCTCCCCTCGCCGCGCGCGGCGAGGAGGAGGAAACCGAGGAGGAGGACGATGAACACCGTTTCGGAGAGGAGCTCGCCCCCGAAGTAAAGGAAGGGCCAGTAGAGGGCGAAGACGAGGCCGGCGAGGATCCCTTCCGCCCGCCCGAAGATCGCGCCCGCGAGAAGGGCGATGAGCGGCGCGGCGAGAGAGGTGAACAGAACCTGAAGGAGATGGGTGGCGAGGAGATCGCCGTCGGCGAGCGTGTGCCAGATGCCGAGGAGGACCGGGTAGAGGGGGCCCTGGCGGAACGGCGCCGGGGGGAGGCTCCCGTCCCGCCGGAACGCCTCCGCCTCGGAGAGGTAGACGGCGCCGTCGACGATCGGCGCGCGGAAGGTCGGCTCGTGGCGGATCGATAAGACATAAAGGATCTGGACAAGAAGCGCGAGCGCGTAGATCGCCGCGAACGGAACGAGAGCCCGCGTCGTCCCCGTACGGCTCATGAGCCGAGGCTACATCGGACCGCGGGGGGCGGCAACCGGAAAGCCCTCCCGCGTGGAGGAGAGGGTCGCCTTGTGGTAGCCTTTGTCTCGTGATGAGCCGGCGTCTTTTCGTTCTCCCGCTTCTTCTTCTCTCGCTCGCCGGGTGTGGGGGCGGTCCGCCTCCGGCGGCGCGCAATGCCGTCGTGATTCTCATCGACACGTGCCGGTACGACGACGTCGGGAGGACGACACCTGCCGGGGCGGTCACCCCGCACCTCGACCGCTTCGCCGCCTCGGCGGCGTCGCTGACGGAGGCCACGGCCCCCGCCCCGTGGACCCTTCCCTCCGCCGCCTCCCTCCTCACCGCGGTCTATCCGACGGAGCACGGCGCGCTCGGGCACTACCCGGGCTTCTCCCGCCTCCGGCCGGAGGTGCCGACCGCCCCGGAGATCCTCCGGGAGAACGGCTTCCGAACAGGGGCGCTCATCAACGTCGCGTTCCTCCACCCGACCCTCGGGCTCGATCGCGGGTTCGAGACGTACGACCACGCGCCCGGACCGAACCGGAAGGTCCGGCGAGCGGCCGAGACGTTCGAGGCGGCGATTCGCTGGGTCGACGCTCATCGGGGCGAGCGGTTCTTTCTTCTCATCCATCTCTTCGACCCGCACATGGACTTCGATCCGCCCGAGCCGCACCTCTCCCGCTTTCTCGACGGGTACTCGGGGCCTCTCCGGCCCCCCTTCGGGGATGTGAAGCGTTGGAGGGAGGAGAAGGGGGTGCCGCCCGAGGTCCGCGACTTCGCGCGCGCCCTCTATCGCGCGGAGATCGCGGCGGTGGACGAGGCGTGCGGAAGGTTCCTCGCCCATCTCGATTCGACCGGCCTCGCGGGGGAGACCGTCGTCGTCGTCACCGCCGACCACGGGGAGGAGTTCTGGGACCACGGGGCCTTCGAGCACGGGCACACGCTCTTCGAAGAGCTGATCCACATTCCTCTTCTGATCCGGCAGCCGGGCCGCGATTGGCCCCGCCGGGTTGCGGGGAGGGTCGGCCTGGTCGACGTGATGCCGACCCTCTTCGACATCCTCGGCCTTCCCGCGCATCCGGGGTGGCGGGGCGAGTCGCTCCTCCCCCTTCTCGAGGGGGAGGGCGCTCTCTCTCCCCGGTACCGCTTCTCGGAGGCGCTTCTCTACGGCTACGAGAGAAAGGTGGTCGTCGGAGACCGCTACAAGTTCACGTGGGACGAGGCGCGGGGCCGGATGGCCCTCTTCGATCTCGCCGCCGATCCGCGGGAGACGCGGAACATCGCGGAGGAGCGTCCGGAGACGGCGCGCGAGATGGCCCGCGTTCTGCACGACTGGTACCGCGGGATCCTGGATCGCACCGGGGGAAGCGTGCGGGGCGAGGAGGTGAACATGGAGGAGGATGTCGTCGCGGAGCTTCGCGCCCTCGGCTACGTGGAGTAGAGGCGCCTCCGGCGGCGCTCGGCGCCCTTCTACCGGCTCTTTCCGGCGATCTGGGGGAGATTCTCCGCCACCCAGCACTCGATTTCGCCCTCGAGCTCTTCGAGAGTTCCGTCGTTGGTGATCGTGCTCGCGGCGAGGGTCGCGGCCTTCCTGATCCCGAAGATCCTCTCCTCGCGCGCGTCGTGCTGCTGGAGCTCCTCCAGCGTCTTCGGATCTCTCGCGGTTCCCCTCTCCAGCGCGCGCCGCATGCGGACCCCGTCGTCCGAAACGACCACGTGAATGAGCAGGAAGTCGTCGCCGAACCGTTCGTGGAGGGACTTCGCGTCGACGTACGTGCGAATTCCGGTCACCACCGTAATGGGGGCGCCGGAGGCGTCGATCCGATCGATCACCATCTTGATGAAGTAATCCGGTCCGAACGCCCCGAAGTGCGCGCGGGAGATCTCGTTGAGGTTTTCTCTCGTCGGCTCGATCCCTTTCGCCCGGGCGATGTCGCGAACGATGTCCCCCATGGAGATCGAAGGGACCCCGTACTTCTTCGCGAGGAGGTCGAGGACCGTGTCCTTCCCCGACGCGTTCTTCCCGATCGCACCGATCACCTTCTTTCCCATTGTCCCTCCCTTGCGGTGAATGTCCGGCATTGTAGCATCTCCGGCGGCGGACGGCGAAGAACAGAACGCCTGAAAGACCCGCCGCGAAGACGTGCGCAGGATCCAGGCTAAAGATCGGCCTTCCCGAGCGCCACCCACGCCCAGCTAACAAGCAGGGAGGCGACGAGCGCGGCGAGGATTGCGAGGCGCGCTCGCGAACCGCGGGACGAGCTTCTCAGGAGGCCCGGGAGATCGCGCCGGGCGAAGAAGAGGGTCGCGGCGTGGAGAACGAGCATCTGGTCGATCGGGTCGCGGTAGCGGGGGTGTCCGTGGGCGAGAAAGGTCCCCCCCAGGAAGTAGAGGGCGAGGGCGGCGGTCAACCACGTGTACGGGCCGGCCCTGTTCAGCAGGAGGCCGGAGAGCCCGCCGAGGAGAAGGAGAACGCTCCCCGCCCCGGAAGCGAGAACGAGGGCGAGAAGCGCTCTCTCCGGAGGCCCGTAGGCGACCCGGATGTCGTCGCGGTGGAAGCTCGGGAAGAGGAGCCACGAAATCTTCCGGAAACCGTTCGCCAGGAACCGGCCGGGGTTCTCCCGCATGTAGGCGATCGCCTGGTCCCTGTGCCACCGGCCGAACGCGGGGGATCCCCAGATCATCCCCTCCGGGGTGACCGCGTCGAGCTCGACGTGCTTGCCGGTCGCTTCCGGGTTGTTTCCGATGTGAAGGTTCACCCCCGACGTGTTGGCGAGCGGGAGCGGGCTCCCCCAGACCGCCTGGTTTCGCCAAAGCCACGGGGTGAGAACGACGAGGATGAGGAGCGCGAACGCGAATACGTGCGGGAGCGCCCGGGCTTGCCCGCGCGCGAGAAGCACGAGAGCGATTCCGAAAACGACGGGGAACCCGACGGCGGACTCGCGCGTCAGAACCGCCGCCCCGATCAGGAGACCGAGAAGCGCGGACTTCCCCAGGGAGGGGGATGAGCCGTGGGAGAGGAGGATCAGGACCGCGCCGAGCAGAAGGGGGGTGAACAGGGTCTCGCTCACAGGGAATGTGTCGTGGATGACGAACGCCGGGAGGAGGCCGCGTATCCAGAAGGCGGCCCAAGCCGCGCGCCGCCCCGCGACGAGAAGGCCGATCCGGTAGATCAGGAGGCAGTCGAGAACGCCGAAGAAGAGGACGGCGATCGGGAAGATCTTGTAGGTCGCGGAGGGAACGAGCTTCCAGATCGCCGCGAGATACGCGAAGAAGAGGGGCGCCCGGTATCCGAACTCGCCGCCCTGCTCGGCCCACGCGCCCGCCGAACGCGCGAGCTCCTTCGAAACGGAGACGTAAACCCGGATGTCCCCCGAGGGGGGAACTCGATCCGGGGCGAAGGCGAGAACGGGGATGAGTCGGACAAGGAGAACGACGGCGAGGGCGGCCGCCCACCTGGCCAAAGCGGGCGAGCGCCCGCCGGGGGGGCGAGGAGCAAGCCGTTTCTCTTTCATGGGGAAACTCTAGGGCGGGGGCGGCCGGGAGGACCAGCTTATTCGCGCGCACGCGCCGGGAGGCGGGTGATCTCGCGCGCGCCGGCGCGCCGCGCCGCGGCCCGGGGCGCGGCCGGTCCTTTTCCATGAGCCGGCGAAAGGGAGCGTGCTACGATTGCCGACGGCGGGGTTCGGAACGACGATTCGCTTCGAGGATCAAGGGAATCCTCGAGAGGGCGGCCTCGGGGACGAAACCGACATGGTCTTGGATCACGCGGGCGGACGGCACGGGAAGATCTCGATGCGCTCCCCTCGCGCCTACGGGACCGTCATCGGGGTCCTCCTCCTTTGCGCCGCGCTCGCGGCACGAGCGCTCGCCTCTCGGTTCGGCCGCGCCTTTGTCGAGGCGGCTTACGACGGCGGAGCCGTTCCGGGGCTCTACCGGCTGATCTACCGGGAGGAAGCCCGCCCCATCGAGTACTACCACGCCCGGTTCGACGGCATCGTCGAGACCCTCTTCCTCTGGACCCTCTTGGCGGCGGCGGCCTCTGTCGCCGGCGGCTTCGCAACCGACTGGCTCCGGGATCGTCCCCTCGGCGGGAAGGGCCGCGCTCGCGCGACGGCCGGTCTCATCTGTCTCGTCTCGCTCGCGGCGGCGGTGCTCTTCTCGGTCCTCGTTCTGGAGCGCTTTCCGAACTCCGCGGACGAGTACGTCTGCCTCTTCCAGGCGGAGACGCTTCGAGAGGGGCGTCTCTCGAACCCGGTGCCCCCCGTCGGGGAGTCCTTCCGGTTCATGCACACGGTGATGAAGGACGGGAAGTGGGTCGGGCAGTACACGCCGGGATGGCCGGCTCTTCTGGCGGCGGCAGGGCTCTTTCGCGTTCCCGCCTGGCTCGTCAACCCAATCCTCGGCGCCCTCTCTCTCTATGTTCTCTTCCTGCTCGGCCGGAGGCTGTTCGGCGAAAACGCGGCGCTTCTCACCGCGATCGCGGTTCTCTGTTCGCCCTTCTTCGTGTTCAACGCCGCGTCCTACTTCTCGCACGTCTCAGCGCTTCTCTTCGTTCTCCTCCTCCACCATCACGGCCTCCTCTTCCTCGACACGGGGCGATCCCGCTACGCCGCTCTCGCCGGCGCGTGGATGGGGATCGCTCTTCTCATACGTCCGTACACGGCCGTGCTCGCCGCCGTTCCGGTCCTGCTTCTCATTCTCGTTCCGCGCTCCCGGGAGCGCCTGCTCGGGGGGGCGTGGCTGGCGGCTGGGGCCGCGCCGTTTGTCCTCTTCCTGCTCGTTTACAACGGCAGGATCACCGGCGATCCTCTCCTCATGGTGATGAAATGGGGAAACCCCCGTGAAGGCGTGGGATTCATCGGTTCGCACAGCCCCCTTCGCGGGGCCTACTTCACGGTTCAACACCTTTTCGATCTGATGAGCTGGGGATCGGCGACCGTTTTCGTCCTCGCGGTCTACTCCCTCTCTCGCCTGCGGGCGCGGGGGGACCGGGCCTGGATCGGAATCTCGGTCTTCTGGCTGGTCCTCGCGGGCTACGTTTTCTACTGGGGGCCGGGGGGGAATCGGTACGGGCCCCGCTACCACTTCGAGGCCTATCCGTTCGCGATGATGGGAACGGCGGCGATCGTGTTCGGCGAGCGGATCCGCGGCTCGCGAAGCGGGGTTCTTCGGTTTCTCTTTCTTTCCGGCGTCGTTCTCGGGCTTCTCCACTTTCCCCGGCACGTGATCGAGGAGCATCGCGTGGTTCGGGAGCGTTCGGATGTCTTCCGGCTGGTGAAGGAGGAAGGCCTCCGTAACGCCATCGTCCTTCTCGGCAGCGAGACCGGAGTGATCCGCCCGATGCCGGTCCACGATCTGGCCCGGAACGGAGTCGATCTCGACGGCGAGGTCCTTTACGCGTGGGACCTGGGGAAGGAGAAGAACCTGAAGCTGCGGGAGCGCTTCCCGCTGCGGAGCTTCTATCGATACACCCGTCCGGAATCCGACCCGAGGGGCGCTCTGGAGCGCCTCGATTAGCCGGCAAGCGGGTGGGGGGAGCGGCGGAAGATCCCGACGGCGTCCGGGCAGCCGGGCCGCGCCGATCGAAGCGGGCAACCCTCGGGGGAGGTCGTTCGTGGGGGAGAGAATGCGAATCTGCCAGGTCTGCTCGGGGGATCTGTGGGCGGGGAAGGAGAGCGTGTGCGCGGCTCTCTCCCGCGGGCTCGCCCGCTCGCCCCGCGCGGAGGTCTCCGCGGTCCTCTTCGGCGAGGGACGGCTCGCGCGCGAGCTTCGCGATGCGGGGATCCGCGTGGACGTCGTCGACGAGCGGCAGGGCGGCGTTCGCGGAATGATCCGCCGCATGAGATCCCTCCTGGCCGAAACGAGGCCCCAGGTGATCCACGCCCACGCGTACAAGGAGCACATCCTCGGCGTGCTGGCGGCGCGCGGCTCGGGGGCGCGGGTCGTTCGAACGCTTCACGGCCTTCCTGAGCCCCGCTCCCCCGGCACGTGGATTCGGGTCCGCTTGCTTCGCGCCCTTCAGAGTCTCGCGATCCATCGGGGAACCGACGTTCTCGTCGTCGTCTCGCGCGAGATGGAGGCGCGGCTCGGGCCAAAGGCCGGCCGGGCGCGCGTCGTCCGGATCGTGAACGGGATCGAGACGGAGAGGCTCCCGGTTGATCCCGATCCGGAGGGCTTCCGCCGGGAGCTCGGTCTTGAAAAGGAAACGGTTCTCTTCGGGGCGGTCGGAAGGCTGGCTCCGATCAAGGGGCTCGGCGTTCTTCTCGAAGCGGCGGCGATGCTGGCGCGGGAGTATCCGGAGCACCGCTATCTCATCGTCGGCGACGGGCCCTCGCGCGCGGATCTCGAGCGCCGGGCCGCGAACCTCGGCGTCGCCGGCAGCGTTCTCTTTCTCGGGCATCGCGAGGACGCGGTCCGCGTCGTCGGTTGTCTCGACGCCTTGGTGATGCCCTCCCTGCACGAGGGGATGCCGGTGACGCTCCTCGAGGCGCGGGCGTTCGGCGTTCCGGTCGTCGCGACCCGCGTGGGGGGGGTCGCGGAGGCCGTCTCCTCCGAGCAGGGCCTGCTCGTCCGGCCCGGCGATCCGGATTCCCTCGCGGAGGGGCTCCGGAAGATCCGCGCGCTCGGGCGGCGGCGTGGGGAGCGGTCTCCCTCGGACCGACTGGGGGAGTTCACCGCCGCGCGCATGGTCGGAGAGCACCTTCGGGTCTACGAAGAGGAGGCCGGGGCCGCGGCGGGCGGAACCGGAACGAGACGCGATGAACCCTGATTACGTGATCATCGTTCCCGCCCGGAACGAAGAGAGGACGATCGGAAGACTGCTCGACTCGCTCCGCGGTCTCGGCGAGGAGATCGGCGCGAGGGGGGAGATCGTCGTCGTCGACAACGGATCGGAGGATCGAACCGCCGCGATCGCCTCGGCGGCGGGGGCGCGCATTGTGCTCGCGCCGGAGGGGAGCATCGGACGCCTTCGTAACCTCGGGGTGGAGGCCTCCACGGCGCCCGTCCTCTGCTTCCTCGACGCCGACTGCGAGGTCACTCCGAAGTGGCGGTCAGCGCTCGGCAGGATCGTCTCCGAGAGGCCGTCCCGCCTGATCACCGGGTTCCCGGCAACCGAGCCCCCCGGCGCCGGGACTCTGGAGAGAGTCCTCGCCTTTCGCCCCTCGGCGCTAGCGGCCTCCTACATCCCGAGCGGCAACCTCGTCGTCATGAGGGACGCCTTCGAGAGCGTGGGCGGGTTCGATCCGCGCCTCGCGACCGGCGAGGATCACGACTTCTGCCGGCGCGCTCTCGCTCGCGGGGTTCGGATCGAGCCGAGACCGGAGCTCCTGGCGTACCACCACGGCTTCCCGAAGAGCTTCGCGGAGTACTTCCGGAGGGAGCGATGGCACGGGCGCGGCGACTTCCAGTCGTGGAGGTGTTTCCTCGGATCCCGGCCGGCGCAGCTCGGGTCGGTCGTCTTGGCGTCCCTCGTTGCGTGTGCGGCCCTTTGTGCGGCCGGCGCCCCTCGTCCCGGGGCGCTCGCCGGCGCTCTCGGCGGGGCCGGCCCGGTCCTGCTGACGGCGCTCGCGCGGGGGGATCGCTCGGCGGTCCGTTTTCCCCTCTTTCTCGCGAAATCCGCGGTCTACCTTCTCGCGCGCGGGACGGCGGCGTTCGACGTTCTTCTTCGGATCGACGGACGGGGACTGAAAACGAGCGGGTAGCCCGGATCGTGCGCGTGTTTCCATCCGTGGCCGCGGGAGGAAACGCGTGCGTCATCCGGGCCGGGGCAACGCTCCGCTACTCGGCTACGCGGAGATCGATCACCTTGCCTGGCGGAACGACGTCGAAACGAAAATCGTACGGATCGGAGACCCCGTACTGCCCGCCTGGTGCCGCGGAATGCACGCGGAAGTAGTACGTAATGTCATTCAGCACGGCCGGATCGGCGAGCTCGACCGAGTGGCTCGTCACGAGGCTCGGATCGAGGTCGCTGAAGAAGCCGAATGACGGCGTCGGCCCGTACTCGACGCGCGAGTCGGACTGAAGGTCGGTCTCCCATTCGAACGTTACCTCGAAGGTCTCGCCTCCCGTGTATGCGGCGGCCACGTTGGTGATCTGAACCAGAGGGTTCTCGCCGCTGAAGCTGAACAGGAGAATCCCCGACGACGTCGCCACGGGCGGGGGCGAAATGATCTCCTCCGCCCCCGCGGGGGCGGGCATGCCGCTCCTGCGCAAGTAGAGGGTGCGTCCCGATCGATAGACCCGGTACGCGGTCGAGGGGCTCAGGTTGCAGACCATCTGGAGGGAGGAGGTATCCCCCGGGGCGAGCGAGTAGGTGACGGAATCGACCGCGACCCCCTCGGCGCGGCTGAAGAGGATCACGCGGTCGTTCATGATCTCCGCCCCCACCATGTTCTCCGACTCGATCAGCCGCGTGTCGGGCATCGACGTGACCGAGGCGTCGCACGGGTAAAGGACGTGCAGGAAGAGATCCTCGTGGGCGGGGGTCGTCGCCTCGACCTCGATCCGGCCCCAACCGATCGTGGCGTTGGCCACCTTGGCGTTTTCCTCGTCGGCGCCCGAGATCCACTCGCCCCAGTAGTAGTTGTTCCCCTCGGTCGGATCGTACTTACCGTTCGAGTCGAAGCCGCCCGCCCAGTACGCGAACCCGTCGTGCGAGCGGTTGTTCCCCCCGATCTTTCTCATCAGGCGGTTCTTGGGGAGGAGGGACTTGAGGAAGATGCTCCCCTGGCTGTACTTGGGATCCATGTCGGTCACGCGTGCGGCGCTCGCCCCCGCGTAGTCCCAGATCCCGGCCTCCGCGTTTCCCATCCTCTGAACACCGGTCCCCTGGATCGTCGGCTCGGAGTTGACGTGCAGGTTCCACACCTTGGTGAAGGCCGGGTTGACCGACCCGACCCGGTCGTAGACGACGAAGTAATCGGGGCGGAGGAAGACGAACTCGCGGGTGATGTGCGTGAGCTTGTTCGTCTGGTAAGGCGCGTTGCGGCTCTCGGAGATCGCTTCCTGGTCGTAGGCGTTCGAGAGATCGGCTTGCGTATAGGTATAGCTGTCGTTCGTCTCGTAGAGAAGCACGCTCCCCGGGCGAAACGTGGGGTCCGTGGTCGCGGCGTGGTAGCTCGGTGCGCTGGCGGGGAGGACCTGCCCCCCCTCGTTCAGCACCACGGCCCCGCTCGCGGTCCAGTAGAAGACCTCGCCCGGCTTGTAGACGTGGACGGTGTTGTGGGCGATCGAGCGGTGGTAGTAGTTCGTCGCGTGGCGCCCCCCCTCGGTGGCCCAGTAGTGCGCGTAGTAGCCGCTGTCGATGACGAGGTTCCCCTTGCGGTGGATGATGAAGGACCCCTCGTCCTGGTGCTGATGGCCGTAGAGGTACATCCCGGCCCCGAAGTTCGCCCACGTCGCGTTCGGATCGCCGAGACCGGTCGTCATGTAGATCTGATCCGTTCCGCCCGCGCCCAGCCGAACCGCCTTCGGGGAGGCCGCCGGATTGTAGACGGGAAGATCCGTGTCGTACCAGAGCACGTAGCACCAAATATACGTGTTTCGGTAATCGGCGAGGCTCCGGTTGCAGATCGTCTCCCACTCCTTCACGTTGTGAGCCTGGTGGTAGGGATCCTGCGCGCGGGCGGCCATGAGCCCCACGTTCCAGCGCTGGTCGCCGAACTCGGGCCGGCCGTCTTCCTTCCAGGCCAGAATCTTGCGGGAAGGCGTGGCGGAGTACACGAGCCACTTGCCCCACTCGACGGGCCACTTCCCGGAGAGGCCCCACCCGTCGACGCCCGAGGCGACCGTGAAGGCCTCCATGAACCAGGCGCGGCAGTTCTGGTGGCCTGTCTCGTAGGACGGCCCGATCGCCGCGGCGCCTCCGTGCAGATCGAAGGCCTTCGTCATGTAGTTCTCGATGTTGAAGCAGACCTTCTGGTACTCCGTGGCATAGTTCCCGCCGTCCACGCTCGACCCGGCGTAGAGCAGGGATCGCATGATCGAGGTCATCCGGCCCCAAGTGGTCGCGTCCCTCCATGTGTGCCCGTCCGGAATGCTCGTCAGCGGCTGGCCGTACTTGGCCGCGATCGCCGCGATGTCGGAGGGCGAGAGGCGGTCCCAGATCCAGTCGGTTGCCATCGCGCGTTGGGCTGCGTTGGAGTCCACGCCCCAGTTGCCCGACGAAAGGAGCGCGCTCCTGGCGAGGGTCCAGTAATCGTCCACCTCGAATCCCCCGCCCATGTAGCCGGTCTCGTTCCAGTGCTTGTGAATGACGTAGACGAGCCCGAGACAGGGGAGGTAGTGCGCGCCGGTCGCCTGCGCATTGACGATCGCGTCGGCGTAGCCGACGAGCTTCTCGTAGTACTCCCGGTGGGTCCCGCCGACCCGGCAGCGGGCGGCGAGAGCGGGAATGTCCTCGGAGGTGAAGAAGATCCGCGGGTGGTTCGGGGGCATCGAGTAGACGGCTCGGGCGGAGGAAGGGGCGAGGAGCGACGCCCCGAGCAGCGCGGAGACCAGGAAGCTCGGAAGAAGGTTGCGCATGGCCACTCTCCGGATGAAGGGAAAGGGTCTCGATTCCACGATTCCAGTGTAGCCGAAAAGCGCTCCGGCGGTCGCCCGAAGAGCGGCCGGCGGAACGGCCCGGTCCTTCGCTCCGCGTGCGGCGAACCTCTCGTACATGAGCGCTTCCAACCACTTATCGGCCTGAAAGCGACCGTCCTTAACCTCGATCCGGGTGAAGGCCGGACCGAAGTCCGGCCGTTCGGGGCCGGGGGGAGGGGGCACCGGCTCAAACACCCCTCCCGCACGGGAGCGCCGTGCCGGGAGCGGGCCTCCGGGGCGCTTCCGCTACAGCCGCGGGGTCGATTCCTGTACAATTCGCCCCGCCGCACCGAACGCCCGCCCCGAGGGGAACGGCGGCCGCGGGGACGGAGCCGGCGTCCGGCGCTGTGAGGAGAGGAACGGCCCTTGCGTGTGCTGACGAATTGCCGGCGGTTGCCCCGGGGAAGCTCCCCCGCTTCGGGCGTCCTGATCGACTTCGTCCCTTTCGGCCGCGCCGGCCTCCCGGGGGGAGTTCGCTTTTTCGCGAAGTCCCTATCCTACGACGTCGTGGTGCTCTACCAGCCCGGCAAGGAGCTCCTCCTCTTCTGCGCGCTCAAGGCACTCGCCCGGGTCAGTCGGCCCCGGCTGGCGGTCGTCGACCTGGTGTTCTCCCTTCCTCGTCGCTCGGCGGCGGGCCGGATGATGGACGCCGTGAAGCGTCTTCTCTGGAGGCATGTCGATCTCTTTCTCCTTCATGTGCGAGATGTTTCGGGCTTGAGCGCCTGTTGGGGCGTCCCTGAATCCAAATGCCGGTACATCCCCTTCAAGGTGAACTCGCTCGATCGGATCGCGGGGATGAAGGTGCGGGAAGGCGACTATGTCTTCACGGGCGGGCGCTCTCGGAGGGACTTCCACACGTTCGGCCGCGCGATGGAGGGGCTTCCCTGCCGCGGGATCATCCTCACCCCGGATGCGCGCCTGAACGAGGACCACGGAACCACTCTCGACGGCTTGGAGATTCCAAAGAACGTGGAGCTGGTCCGTGACGACGGCTCCTCGGAGTCATGGATTCGGCACATCGCCTCTTCGAAGTTCGTCGTCTTCTGCATCGCCCCGAACGCCGTCGGCGCCTCGGGGGTGGGGGCGTACCTCTTGGCGATGGCGCTCGACAAGTGCGTCGTGATCACGGACTGTCCGGCCGCGCGGGGCATCTTGACCGACGGGGAAGAGGCCGTGATCGTCCCGCCCGA